>NZ_JBPQTV010000213.1:0-11099 GCF_051386515.1 Streptomyces sp. URMC 123
GCTCGGCGCTGGCCACGGCCGCGTAGGCGCCAGGGGGCGAGGGGCGCGCTGGCGTGCGTACGGGGCGCGGGCTCGTACGAGCGCGGCTGCCCGCCCCCTGGCGCCTACGCGGCCGTGGCCAGCGCCGAGCGCTCGGCGAACGCGGCCAGCCGCTCCACGATCCGCCGCGAGGCCAGGCCGTCCCCGAACGGGCTGTCCAGCGAGGCCAGCCGGTCGAGGCCGGCGCGGCCGGAGTCCAGCCACACCCGGGCCAGCCGGCCGATCTCCGGGCCCGGCCGGACCAGCGCGGCGAAGTCCCGCATCGCCTCGGGCCGCTCCGTGGAGCGCCGCACGACGATCAGGGGCCGCCCCAGCACGGTGACCTCCTCCTGCACGCCCCCGGAGTCCGAGACGATCAGCGCGGCGTGGCGGGCGAGCGCCAGGAACGCGCCGTAGCCCAGCGGCCGGGTGACGGTCAGCGGCTCCAGCAGGTGATCGAGGCCGGCGGCCTCGATCCGGCCCCGGGTCCGCGGGTGCAGCGGCAGCAGCACCGGCATCCCGTCCCGCGCCAGCGCGGCGAGCTCGCGCAGCACGGCGCTCAGCGCGTCCGGGTCGTCGGTGTTCTCCGGCCGGTGCACGGTGGCCAGCACATACGCGTCCGGGGCCAGGCCGTACCGGTCGAGCAGCGCGGCGCGCTCGGCGGGCGCGGGCAGCTGCCGCTCCACGGCCTCCACGACGGTGTTGCCGGTGACGGCGATCCGGCTGTCCGGGATGCCCTCGGCCAGGAGGTTGGCCCGGTTGTCCTCGGTGGCCGCGCACAGCACGTCCGCGAGCCGGTCGATCAGCACCCGGTTGTGCTCCTCGGGCATGTCCCGGTCGTGGCTGCGCAGCCCGGCCTCCACGTGCACCAGCGGGATGTCCCGGCTGTTGGCGGCCAGCGCGCCGGCCAGGGCGGCGTTGGTGTCGCCCTGCACGACCACCGCGATCGGCGGCTCGGCGGCGAAGACCTCGTCCAGCTGGGCGAGCGCGGCCCCGATCTGGACGGCGCGGGGCCGGCCGCCCACGCCGGTCAGGAACGTCGGCTCGGGCAGGCCCAGCTCCTGGAGGAAGCGGCCGGACAGCTCCTCGTCGTAGTGCTGGCCGGTGTGGATCAGGTGCGCGGCGGGGCCCAGCAGCCGGACCAGCTCCGTGAGCTTCACCAGCTCGGGGCGGGTGCCGACGACGACGGCGACGGATCGGGCGGGCGGCATCGGCATGCGCAACGGGACTCCACGGGCGGGTCGGGACAATACGGACGTACAGACCCTGCGGGTCGCGCGTTGCGCGGTGAGCGGGTGTTCGGTTGCCGTTCCGTTGCTTTTTTCGCTACTCCGGGGCGCGGTAGCGGTAGCCGAGGCCGCGGACGGCCTCCAGCGGGTCCTCCGCGTCCGCGCCCGCCGCCTCCGCGAGCTTGCGCCGCAGCCGGAGCACCGCGAACTTCACCCGGTCGCGGCCCACGCCGTCCGGGTCGTCCCAGACCCGGGCGAGGAGCTGCTCGACCGTGACCACCCGCCCCCGGTTCCGCACCAGCACCTGGAGCAGCCGGAACTCGATCGCGCTCAGCCGCACCTCGTGCCCCTGCCAGACCGCCGCGCGGCGCTCGGGCACCAGCCGCAGGGCCTCGTCCAGGTACTGGCCCGACCAACGCGCGGGGGAGCTGCGGCGCAGCAGCGCCTCGACCCGCGCCAGCAGCTCCTCGTTGCCGAACGGCTTCGGCAGATAGTCGTCGGCGCCCGCCCGCAGCCCCCGTACCCGGTCGCGCTCGGCGCCCCGGGCGGTCAGCAGCAGGACGGGCAGGTCGGTCATGTCGCGGGTGCGCTCCAGCACCTCCCAGCCGTTGAGCTCGGGCAGCCCCACGTCGAGGATCATCAGCGCCGGGCGGTCGGCGAAGAGGCGCTTGAGGCCGTCGCGGCCGTTGTCGGCGGCGAGCACCTCGTAGCCGGCGCGGGTGAGCAGCACCCGCAGGGCCAGCGCCACGTCGGGGTCGTCCTCGACCACCAGTACCCGGGTGGTCACGCCGGCTCCCGCGGGCCGGCGACCGGCAGCCGGATCAGGAAGCGGGCGCCCCGGCCCTCCCGGCCGTCCTCGCGCTCCCGGCCGTCCTCGCCTTCGCGGCCGCTCTCGTCCTCCCGGCCGCCCACGGTCAGCTCGCCGCCGTGCAGCCGGACGATGTCCCGGCTGACGGCGAGGCCGAGCCCGGTGCCGGGGTAGCCGCCGCGCTGGGCGTTGGGGGCCCGCTTGAACCCGTGGAAGATCTCCTCGCGGAACTCCTCGGGGACGCCGATGCCCGTGTCGGCCACCTCGATCTCCCAGTGGTCGGCGCGCACCCGCCCGGTGACGTCGATCCGGCCGCCGCGCGGGGTGAACTTCGCCGCGTTCTCCAGCAGATTCGCCAGGACGTGCTGGAGCCGGTGCTCGTCGCCGCGCAGCGCGGGGCCCTCCGCGCAGTCGAGGCAGACGAACACGCCGGCGGCCGTGGTGGTCGCCATCCGGTCGATCACGGCGTGCTCCAGCATCCGCGGCACCCGCACCGCGTCGAACTCCAGCTCCAGCCGGGACGCGCGGGTCCGGCCCGCCAGCAGCAGGTCCGCGATCACGCCCCGCATCCGCTCGGCGTTGCGCCGGATCGCCGCCAGGAATTCCCGCTGGTCACGGGACATCTCCCCGGAGGCGGGGTCGGCCAGCAGCTCGCAGAAGCTGAGGATCGAGGTGAGCGGGGTGCGCAGCTCGTGGGAGGCGGCGGCGGTGAACTCGTTCGCCTGCCGGACCAGCTCGGCCAGGGCCCGGTTGTCGCGTTCGAGGTCGCGCTCGGCGCGCTTGCGCTCGGTGATGTCCTGGGCGGTCCACAGCACGCCGAGGAAGCGGCCGCCGTCGTGCAGGGGGTGCAGGCCCCGGCGGAGGGTGCGCCCGTCGGTGAGAGTGACCTCGGTGGTGCGCGGGAAGCGGTGCCGGGCGGCGTCGCGGGCGGGCCCGAGGGCGGAGGGGTAGCCGGGCGGCAGCAGCTCGGCGACGACCTCGGCGATGGGGGCGGCGGGGGCGCCGGGCCGGGTGTCCACCCGGCCCTGGAGGCCGAAGAGCCGGATCAGCCGGTGGTTGACGGCGACGACGCGGTCGGTGGGGCTCTGCAGGAGGGCGGCCAGGGGCAGCGCCTCCAGGGTGGCGCGCAGCCGGGCGCCGTCGGCGTCGGCGTCGGGAGCCGGGCCGCCGCCGGGGGGGCCGGCCGCCGTGTCGGCCGGCTCCCGCTCCCGTACGCGCCCGTGCTCGCCCACGGCTCTCGGCTCGTCCACCGGCCTGTGCTCGTCCACCGGCCTCCGCTTCCGCTGTCGTGCCGCTTCCGCCGCCGGGTCGCGGTCGCCCCGCGCCACGGCCACCCGTCCGCCCGCCCCGCCTTCCGGGACGGAACACCACACCGTCACCACTGATTGTGTGCCATGTCACGTTTATTCGCCTGTACGCTCGGGTGCTCTCGCCCGTGCGCCCTGGATGATGGACGTTATGCGCGTTATGCACGGCGAACCGGAGCAGAGCACTCCGGCCTCGGGGGTCCCTGCGGTTCACCGTGCCGCCGCCCGGCCCCGCACCGGCACCGAGTCCCGTACGGGTGACCGATCCCGTACCGCCCCCGCCTCCCGCCCCGCCGCCGCGGCCGAGGTGATCTGGCGCGCCCAGGCCGAGGGCCGGCACAGCCTCCTCGACCGCTGGAGCGTCTCCGCCCGCGGCTTCGACGCGCTCGTCGCCCTGAGCTGCTTCGCGCTGATGCTCTTCGACGTCCCCGGCCTCGCCGAGGCGGACAACTCTCTGACCGGCCTCACCGCCACCCTCGTCCTCGCCGCCGGCGCCGCGACCGTCATGGTCCGCCGGCAGGCCCCCTGGCTGCCCTTCCTGGCGGGGCTGGCGTACTTCGGCTGGCTGCACGAGCTCACCCTCGTGCAGTTCGGGCTCTACTCCCTCGCCCGCTACCGGGGCCGCGCCCTCGGCATCGGCGGCACGGCCGGCTACATCGCCCTGGCCGTGGTGCTCTTCCAGGTGCCCGGCTGGGCCCCGCACCCCGCTGCCTCGCTCGCCGACTTCCTCAGCGCCGTCGTCCCCCTCGGCGTGCTGGCCTGCGGCGTCGGCATCTCCGCGTACCGGCAGGACCTCGTCGCCCAGCTCAAGGCCGAGCGCGCGGAGGCGGCGGCGCTGCGGGCGGTCCAGCGCGAGCGCGGCGCCATCGCCCAGGACGTCCACGACTTCGTCGGGCGCGAGCTCACCCTGCTGAACATCCGCTCCCAGGTGCTGGCGCGGCGGGCGCGCGACACCGCCCACGAGGCGGACTTCGAGGACCTGGCGGAGGCGGCCCGCCGGGCCCATCTGCTCCTCAACGAGATCATCGTGGCGCGCGCGGACGGGCGGGCGGCGACCCCGGGCGTCGCGGGCCTGGCCGAGCTGGTCGAACAGAGCGAGCGGGCCGGCAGCCCGGTGGACCTCCGGCTCTGCGACGCCGCCCGGCGGCTCTCGCCGATCCGCCAGGCGGCGGTCTACCGCGTGGTGCAGGAGTGCCTGACGAACGCGATCAAGCACGCGCCGGGGGAGCGGGTCGCCGTCCTGATCGCCGAGGACGGCGGCGGCCGGCTCACGGTCGAGGTGCGCAACCGGCTGCGCGGGGCCGGGGCGCCGGGCCCGGCGCCGGCGGCCGGGACGGACACGGGGACGGGTACGGGCACGTTCAGCATGGCGGAGCGGGTGCGGAGCGTTGGGGGCGAGTTCACGGCCGGGCCGGAGGACGGCTCCTACGTGGTGCGGGCGACGCTCCCCACGGGCCTGGGCTGAGGTCCGCCGGGCCCGGGGGCCGGGCCGAGAAGGGCCCGCCGGGCCGCCCCCCCCCGTCGGGCCCGCGCTCTCAGCTCGCCGTCAGCAGCCGGTGCAGGGAGTCGAACTCCTCCACGCACTTGCCCGCGCCCAGCGCCACGCACTCCAGGGGGTTGTCCGCCACGAACACGGCGATCCCCGTCGCGGAGCTCATCCGCAGATCCAGCCCCGGCAGCAGCGCCCCGCCGCCCGTGAGCACGATCCCGCGCTCCATCACGTCCCCCGCCAGCTCCGGCGGGCACTCCTCCAGCGTCTGCTTGACCGCCGAGACGATCGCCTCGACCGGCTCGTCCAGCGCCGCCCGTATCTCCGCCGCGGTCAGGTCCAGCGTCCGCGGCAGCCCGGCGACCTTCTCCCGGCCCCGGACCGTGAAGCGCCGCGCCTCCAGCTCGTCGTCGCCCGGCACGGGCCACGCCGAGCCGATGCCCACCTTGATGTCCTCCGCGGTGCGCTCCCCGATCAGCAGCCCGTGCTCCTTGCGCACGTAGTCCGTGATCGCCGCGTCCAGCCGGTCGCCGCCGACCCGCAGCGACCGCGCCGTGACGATGCCGCCGAGCGAGATCACGGCGACCTCCGTGGTGCCGCCGCCGATGTCCACCACCATCGAGCCGCGCGGCTCGGACACCGGCAGCCCGGCGCCCATGGCCGCCGCCATCGGCTCCTCGATCAGATGCACCTTGCGCGCCCCCGCCTGTGTCGACGCCTGGACGATGGCCCGCCGCTCCACCGGCGTGACCCCGCTCGGCACGCACACCACCAGCCGGGCCCGGGCGAACCGCCCCGGCGCCACCTTGCGGATGAAGTAGCGGATCATCTGTTCGGCCGCGTCGTAGTCCGAGATCACCCCGTCCCGCAGCGGCCGGATCGCGGTGATCGAGCCGGGGGTGCGGCCGATCGTCTCCTTCGCCTCCCGGCCGACGGCCAGGGCGGCCTTCGCGCCCTCCTTGATGGCGACCACGGACGGCTCGTCGAGCACGATGCCCCGCCCGCGGACGTACACCAGCGTGTTCGCGGTGCCCAGATCGATGCCGATGTCCCGGCTGGAGGAGGGCCGCGAGGAACCCGACCTCCCGGAGGACGACGGGGTGGACGAGGACGTGGCCTGGGTGGCGCTGCGCTCCGACATGATCGCCAGGCTCGCACGGCCCCCGGCCCGGCGCGGACGCCGAAAGTCCCTATTCCGGCGGGACCAAGGTCCCGGCGGGGGTCGGGGAGGGAGCCGGAGGGGAGCCACGCCGGGCCCGGCGGGGGAGCCGCGGGGGCCTCCGTAGACTGGGGGCGTGAGTGAGCGCCCCGAACACGACGACCCCGGCACCCCCGACGACGCCTTCGAGGAGATCGTCGGCGCGGAGACCGACCGCGACCCCGATCTGGCGGTCATCGAGGCGGGCAGCCGCACCCTGCGCACCCAGGCGGGCCCCCCGCAGGGCGACCTCGTGCCCAGCCGGCCCGAGGACCCCGAGCTGGACCGCGCGCTGCGCGAGGTGGAGGGCGAGCTGCTGGGCCGCTGGCCCGAGACCAAGCTCGACCCGTCGCTGGTGCGCATCCAGGCGCTCATGGACGTGCTCGGCGAGCCGCAGCGCGCCTACCCCTCGATCCACATCACCGGCACCAACGGCAAGACCAGCACCGCCCGCATGATCGAGGCGCTGCTGAGCGCCTTCGACCTGCGCACCGGCCGCTACACCAGCCCGCATGTGCAGGCCATGACCGAGCGCATCAGCCTGGACGGCGCGCCGATCTCCGCCGAGCGGTTCATCGAGGTCTACCGCGACATCCTCCCGTACGTGGAGATGGTCGACGCCGCCCAGCCGCACCGCATGTCGTTCTTCGAGGTGCTCACCGGCATGGCCTTCGCGGCCTTCGCCGACGCGCCGGTGGACGTGGCGGTCGTCGAGGTCGGCATGGGCGGCAGCTGGGACGCCACCAACGTGGTCGACGGCCAGGTCGCCGTGGTCACCCCGATCGACCTGGACCACACCGACCGGCTCGGCGACACGCCCGGCGCGATCGCCGGGGAGAAGGCCGGCATCGTCAAGCAGGGCGCCACGGTCGTGCTGGCCCAGCAGCCGGTGGACGCCGCGCAGGTGCTGCTGAAGCGCTCGGTGGAGGCCGACGCCACGGTGGCCCGGGCGGGCATGGAGTTCGGCGTGGTCGCCCGGGAGGTCGCCGTCGGCGGCCAGCTGCTGACGCTGCGCGGCCTCGGCGGCGAGTACTCCGAGGTCTTCCTGCCGCTGCACGGCCAGCACATGGCGCAGAACGCCGCCGTGGCGCTCGCCGCCGTCGAGGCGTTCTTCGGCATCGGCGCCGAGCACGCCCGCACGCTCGACATCGACGCCGTGCGCACGGCGTTCGCGTCCGTGGCCTCGCCCGGCCGGCTGGAGGTCGTGCGCCGCAGCCCCACCGTGGTGCTGGACGCCGCGCACAACCCGGCCGGCGCCCGCGCCACCGCCGAGGCGATCACCGAGGCGTTCGGCTTCAGCCGGCTCATCGGCGTGGTCGGCACCAGCGCCGACAAGGACGTACGGGGGCTGCTGGAGGCGTTCGAGCCGATCCTCGCCGAGGTGGTGGTGACCCGGAACTCCACCCCGCGCGCCATGGACGCCGACGAGCTCGCCGCCCTGGCGGTGGAGGTCTTCGGCCAGGACCGGGTGCAGGTCGAGCCGCGCCTGGACGACGCCCTGGAGGCGGCCATCACCCTCGCGGAGGAGGAGGCCGAGTACGCGGGCGCGGGGGTGCTCGTGACCGGCTCGGTGATCACCGTGGGCGAGGCCCGGCTGCTGCTGGGCAAGCGGCGCTAGGCGCCGCGGCGTGCAGGCATACGGGTACACAACGGGTACTGAGGACTGAAGGGGACTGGCGACGATGCGAACCCTGTGCGCGTCCACGCTCATCGGTGAATTCTTCGTGGTGGGCTTCGCCGGGCTGGTGGCGATGCAGACCTCGGACCTGTCGACCGGCACGGTGTGGACGGTGAGCGGCGTCGCGATGGCGCTGTGCGTGCTGCTGTGCGGGATGCTGTCGCGCCCCGGCGCGGTCGGCATCGGCTGGGCGCTCCAGATCGGGCTGATCGCCGCGGGCTTCGTGGTGCCGACCATGTTCTTCATGGGCGCCGTGTTCGCCGCGCTGTGGTGGGCCTCGGTCCACTACGGCCGGAAGATCGACGAGGCGAAGGCGCGCTTCGCGGCAGCGGCGGGCGACACCGCGGCCGGCGCGACCCCCGCGCCGTAGCGGACCCCGGCGCTGTGCGAAGGCCCCGCCGGTCACCCATGTAGCCTCGTGGCACCCGCGCGCGGTACCCCCGTACCGCCACCTGCCGTACGCACCGAAGGAGCCGTTCATGACCCAGCGCACCCTCGTCCTCCTCAAGCCGGATGCGGTCCGCCGCGGCCTGGTCGGCGAGATCGTCGGGCGCATCGAGCGCAAGGCGGACTGGACGATCACTGCGCTGGAGCTCCGCACCCTCGACCGCGAGATCCTGGAGCGTCACTACGCCGAGCACATCGGCCGCCCGTTCTACGAGCCGCTGGTGGCGTTCATGTCCTCCGGCCCGGTCGTCGCCCTGGTGGTCGAGGGCGAGCGGGTGATCGAGGGCGTGCGCGCCCTGGCCGGCCCGACCGACCCGATCGCCGCGCCGCCCGGGTCCATTCGGGGTGACTTCGGCACCATTGTCCGGGAGAATCTCATTCACGCCTCGGACTCCGAGGAGTCCGCCGAGCGCGAGCTCAAGATTTTCTTTCCCGGCCTCGCCTGATCGGGTCACCGCTGACGGAAAGTCACCTGTTCACCCCCGGTGACCTGGGGCGGTCGAAGGAATTCGACCGCCCTTTGGCATATGCGCACCGAACGGGGGAACTGATGACGCCGACACGACGTCACCATTACGGGGGCAGGCGTGCGTTCTGCTGACAATGGCGGAGGAACCCTCGCGGCGCGTTGACGCGGGCGAGACTACGATGGGGGCTTCCAAGCCCACAGTGCTCACCCTGCCGAACGCAATTCACATCGCTCCAGCTGGGAAGGCCAGACGTATCCTCATGGGGAACAACATGTCGTTCATCGGCCGTGACATGGCTGTCGACCTCGGGACCGCCAACACGCTGGTGTACGTCAGGGGTCGCGGGATCGTCCTGAACGAGCCGTCCGTCGTCGCGATCAACACCAACACCGGTGGCATTCTCGCCGTGGGCTCCGAGGCCAAGAAGATGATCGGCCGCACCCCCGGCAACATCGTCGCGGTCCGCCCGCTCAAGGACGGCGTGATCGCCGACTTCGAGATCACCGAGCGGATGCTGCGGTACTTCATCCTGAAGATCCACAAGCGCCGCTATCTGGCCCGCCCCCGCGTCGTCGTCTGCGTGCCCTCCGGCATCACCGGTGTCGAGCGCCGCGCCGTCATCGAGGCGTCCACCCAGGCGGGCGCCCGCCAGGTGCACATCATCGAGGAGCCGATGGCCGCCGCGATCGGCTCCGGCCTGCCGGTCCACGAGGCCACCGGCAACATGGTGGTGGACATCGGCGGCGGCACCACCGAGGTCGCCGTCATCTCGCTGGGCGGAATCGTCACGGCACAGTCCATCCGGGTGGCCGGCGACGAGCTGGACAACGCGATCATCCAGCACATCAAGAAGGAGTACAGCCTGCTGCTCGGCGAGCGCACCGCCGAGAGCATCAAGATCACCATCGGTTCGGCGTTCGACCTGGAGCAGGACGAGCACACCGAGATCCGCGGCCGCGACCTCGTCAGCGGCCTGCCGAAGACCGTGGTGATCTCCGCCGCCGAGGTCCGCAAGGCCATCGAGGAGCCGGTCAACGCCATCGTCGACGCGGTCAAGACCACCCTCGACAAGTGCCCCCCGGAGCTCTCCGGCGACGTCATGGACCGCGGCATCGTGCTCACCGGCGGCGGCGCGCTGCTGCGCGGCCTGGACGAGCGGCTGCGCCGCGAGACCGGCATGCCCATCCACATCGCCGAGGACCCGCTCGACTCCGTCGCGCTGGGCTCCGGCAAGTGCGTCGAGGAGTTCGAGGCGCTCCAGCAGGTGCTCGACGCCCAGCCGCGCAGATGACCGCGGCCGGGCCGGCCCGCCCGCTGCCCGGGAGCCGCTCCCCCCACCGGGGGAGCGGCGGCCCGGGCCCTGCCGTTCGCGGCAGTGGATCGTTGATATACAGACGGCACGGTGCCGTGTCGTCCGCCGGCGGTTGAGCGAGCGGACGGCAAGGCACCGTGCCGAGACATTCGCGGACCGCGCGGCGACCCGGGCGGACCGCGACACGCTCAGGCAACAAGCCCGACCCGACCGGCCGGCCCCACGGCCCACCCCCGGTCCGACGAGGAAGGCACGCCGCCGCACGTGAGGGACACACGAGAGAGCCGGCTGCTGCTGGTGCTGCTGGTCGCCATCGCGTTCGCACTGATCACGGTGGACATCCGGGGCGGTGAGCAGTCCCCGCTGGACGGCGCCCGCCAGGCCGCCGCCTCGGCCTTCGGGCCGGTGGAGAACGGCGTCGCGGCCGCCGTGGACCCGATCGGCAACGCCATCGGGGCCGTTCGCGAGTCCGGCGAGCGCCACACCCGGATCGGCGAGCTGGAGCGCGAGAACGCCGCCCTCAAGCAGCGCCTGGGCAGCGACGACCGCACCCGCAGCCGCGCCGCCGAACTGGACCGGATGCTGAAGACGGCCGGCGCCGGCCAGTACGCCATCAAGGGCGCCGAGGTCATCGCCATAGGAGCGGCCCAGGGCTTCTCCTGGACCGTCACCATCGACGCCGGCCGCGACGACGGCATCACCCGCGACATGACCGTCATCAACGGCGACGGGCTGGTCGGCCGGGTCACCACCGTCGGCCCCTCCACCGCCACCGTGCTGCTCGCCAACGACCCCGACTTCACCGTCGGCACCCGCATGGAGAAGACCGCGGAACTCGGCTTCGCCACCGGCCAGGGCGACCGCGCGCTGCGCGTCCAGCTCCTCAACGGCAAGGCCGAGGTCAAGAAGGGCGACCGCATGGTGACCTTCGGCTCCAGCGGCGGCCGGCCCTTCGTGCCCGGCGTGCCCGTCGGCGAGGTCGACCGGGTCGAACCCGCCGGCGGCGACCTCACCCGCGTGGTCCACGTCCGCCCCTACGTCGGCTTCACCAAGCTCGACATCGTCGGCGTCGTCGTCCAGCCGCCGCTGGAGCCGAAGGTCACCATGCGGTCGCCCTTCTTGACCTCGGCCTTGCCGTTGAGG
>NZ_JBPQTV010000214.1:0-11001 GCF_051386515.1 Streptomyces sp. URMC 123
CCCCCGTACAAGCCCCCGCACCGCCCGCGAGCGGCGCGCCGCGGCCGCCGTCGCCCCCCGCGCCCGCAGCGCGCCCGCGGGAAGGCGCGGATGCCGCCATGGGGCGGACGAGTTGGGGCACTATGACGGGGTGGCCACCGACAGGTCGTCCGGCAGGACCTCCGGCAGGCCCCCGCGGAGGGGTGCGCTCCGCCGTGTCGGCGGGGCGGTCGGGCGTGCGCTGCACCTGCCGTTCACGTCCACGGCCCGCGGCATCCGGCGGGCGACGCACGCCCAGGGGGCGGGCGAGTCGGGCCTGGGCAAGCTGATCGAACTGCACGCGGTGAACTCCGCGGGCGACATGCTGGTGACGGTCGCGCTCGCCTCCACCGTCTTCTTCGCCGTGCCGACGGACCAGGCGCGCGGCCGGGTGGCGCTCTATCTGGCGATCACCATGGCGCCCTTCGCGCTGCTGGCGCCCGTGGTGGGCCCGCTGCTGGACCGGATTCCGCACGGCCGCAGGGCGGCGATGGCCGGCGCGATGCTCTCGCGCGCCCTGCTGGCGCTGATGATGTCGGGCGCGGTGGCGACGGGGGGCCTGGAGCTGTATCCGGCGGCGCTGGGCGTGCTGGTCGCGTCGAAGGCGTACGGCGTGGTGCGCAGCGCCGTCGTGCCGCGGCTGCTGCCGCCGCGGTTCTCCCTGGTGAAGGCGAACTCGCGGGTGACGCTCGCGGGGCTGCTGGCCACGGGCGCCGCCGCGCCGCTGGGGGCGGGCCTCCAGGCGCTCGGCCCGAGCTGGCCGCTGTACGGCGCGTCGGCGGTGTTCGTGGCGGGGACGGTGCTGTCCTTCACGCTGCCGCACAAGGTCGACTCGGCGAAGGGCGAGGCCAAGGCGCGGCTGCTGGCGGCCGAGCACCTGCTCGGCGCGTCCGGCCACGACCGGCCCGCGCGACCGGAACGGCCCGAACGCCCCGAGTGGCCCGTACGGCCGGTGCTGGGGGCCGGGGGCGTGGTCCGGGCCCGCTGGCGGCGCGGCACGGCGACCGGTGTCGCCGCGCACGGGCCGGGCACGGGCGGGCCGCGGGCGCGGACCGTACGGCTGGTGGGGGCCGCCCGCTTCACGCGTGCGGTGCGTGGCATGCGGGGCGGCGGGAGCGTGGCCGGCGCCGGCGGGCCGGGTGGGAACGCCGGGAACGGCGGGAACGGCAGGCCGGGCGGCAATGGCGGGAACGGGATGCGGGGCGGGAACGGCAGGGTCGGCGCGGGCGGCGCGGCCGGTGGGGCGAAGGCGCGCCGGCCCGGGCTGCGGACCGTGGGCCCCTCCGTGCTGCACGGGCTGCAGGCGAACGCCGCGCTGCGCGCGCTCTCCGGCTTCCTCATCTTCTTCCTGGCGTTCCTGCTGCGCGAGCACCCGCTGGGCGGCCGGAGCGCGGCGGTGTCGCTGGGCGTGGTGGCCGTGGCGGCCGGGGCGGGCAACGCGCTGGGCACCGCGATCGGCGCGTGGCTCAAGGCCCGCAACCCGGAGGCGATCATCGCGAGCGTGCTGGGGATCGCCCTGGGCGCGGCGGTCGTGGCGGCGGCGCTCTACGGTGCCGTGCTGATCGCCGTGATCGGCGCGGTCGCGGGTCTGGCGCAGGCGCTGGGCAAGCTGTCGCTGGACGCGCTGATCCAGCGGGACGTGCCCGAGGAGGTGCGGACGTCGGCGTTCGCCCGCTCCGAGACGCTGCTGCAGATGTCCTGGGTGGTGGGCGGCGCGATCGGCATCGCCCTGCCGCTCCACGGGGTGCTGGGCATGGCCGTGGCGGCCGGGCTGGTGGCCCTGGGCGCGGCCACGACCGTACGGGGGCTGCTGTCGGCCGCGCGGCGCGGCACGCCGCACCCCCGCGTGGCGTGAGCGGGGCCGCCCGATAGCCTTCGGCCATGACCGTTGCCTCGCGGCGGAGCCGCAATTCGCAGACCAGGAGCAAGGCCCTCCGCCTCGCCGCCACCCTCGGTGCCGTGTCCATCGGCGTCGTCGCCCTTTCCGCGTGCGAGAAGCCGACCCCGCTGGCGACCGTGACGGTCGGCGACACCACGGTGACCACCGAGGAGACGAAGAGCTGCTCGGGCGACGGCAAGAAGCTCGACCAGGCGGCGCTCCAGAAGTGCCTCTCCGACGAGCCGAAGAACGTGAAGACGATCTCGGTGAAGTCCGGCGAGAAGATCCGCATCGGCGTCGAGCCGGAGATCGCCGAGTCCGGCTGGGTGATCGTGGGCGGCGGTGACGGCATGCTCAACCCGTCCAAGGACACGTACCGCAGCTTCGACGTGGACAAGTTCATGACCCGCCGGGACGAGATGGGCCAGCCGCAGGCGCGCGAGACGGCGCTGCTGTCCATCGTCGAGACGCAGTCCGAGGGCGGCGTGAAGGCGATGTGGCACGTCAAGCTGAAGCTGAAGGACTCCTGACCCCGGCTGTGCGACTCCTGACCCCGGCTGTGCGCGCCGAAGCTGCCGAGTCTGCTGAGCGCGCCGAGCACGCTGTGCGCGTTCTGGTCGTGACGGCCGTCGCGGCCGAGCGGGACGCGGTGCTCGCGGGGTGCCGCCCGGCGGAGGGCGCCCCGGCCGTCGACGTCGTCGCCGTGGGGGTGGGCCCCGCCGCGGCGGCCGCCGGCACGGCCGCGGCGCTGGCCGCGGCCGCCCACCGGGGCGCCCCGTACGACCTGGTGGTCAGCGCCGGCATCGGCGGCGGTTTCGCCCCCCGCGCCCCGCTCGGCTCGATCGTCGTCGCGGACGCCCTCGTGGCCGCCGACCTGGGCGCCGAGAGCCCGGACGGCTTCCTGTCCGTGACGGACCTCGGCTTCGGCCGCACGACGCACCTCCCGTCGCCGGAGCTGACCGGGCGGATGGCCGCGGCGCTGGAGCGCTCCGGCTCGTTCCCGGTGCTGGTCGCGCCCGTGCTGACCGTCTCCACCGCGACCGGCTCCGCCGGGCGGGCCGCCGAGCTGCTGGCCCGCCATCCGCGCGCGGGCGCGGAGGCCATGGAGGGCTTCGGCGCGGCGGAGGCCGCCGCGGCCCTGGGCGTGCCGGTGGCCGAGGTGCGGGCCGTGTCCAACGCGGTCGGCCCGCGCGACCGGTCGGCCTGGCGGATTCCCGAGGCCCTGGACGCGCTGCGGGACGCGTTCGCCGCGCTGGCCCCCGCCTTCGCGCACTTCGGCCCGTCCGCCCACTCCGACCACTCCGTCCCGTCCGTCCGCGCCGTCCGCGAGGAGGAACCCCGGTGAGCGACCGGCTCGACATCGCCTATTCGCCGTGCCCCAACGACACGTTCGTCTTCCACGCCTGGGCGCACGGGATGGTGCCCGGCGCGCCGGAGCTGGACGTGACGTTCGCCGACATCGACGTCACCAACGGGATGGCGGAGCGCGGCGAGTTCGACGTGCTGAAGGTGTCGTACGCCGTGCTGCCGTGGGTGCTGGACGAGTACGCGCTGCTGCCGTGCGGGGGCGCGCTGGGCCGCGGCTGCGGGCCGCTGGTGCTCACCCGGGAGCCCGGGGTGTCGCTGGCCGGGCGGACGGTCGCGGTGCCGAGCGAGCGCTCCACCGCGTATCTGCTGTTCCGGCTGTGGGCGGCGGCCGCGGTGCCCGGCGGGGTGGGCGAGGTGGTGGTGCTGCCGTTCCACGAGATCATGCCGGCCGTGCGGGACGGCCGGGTCGACGCCGGCCTGGTGATCCACGAGGCGCGGTTCACCTATCAGGAGTACGGGCTGCACGCGCTCGCCGACATGGGCGAGCACTGGGAGACCACCACCGGGCTGCCGATCCCGCTGGGCGCGATCGTCGCCAAGCGGTCGCTGGGCCCGGCGCGGCTGCGCGAGCTGGCCGCGGCGGCCCGCACGTCGGTGCGGATGGCCTGGGACGACCCGGCGGCCTCCCGGGCGTATGTGCTGGAGCACGCGCAGGAGATGGACCCGGCCGTCGCCGATCAGCACATCGGGCTCTACGTCAACGAGTTCACGGCGGACCTCGGCGAGGCGGGGTACGCGGCCGTGCGGGGGCTGCTCACACGTGCGGCGGGCGAGGGGCTGGTGCCGCCCCTCGGCCGCGACGCGCTCGCCTTCGCCTGACGGAGAGCGGGGCTCGCCCCCGTCCGGCGGTGGAGCGTGGCGCTCGCCCTCGGGCGAGGGCGAGCGCCGGGAGTGAGTGGAGAGGACCTAGACGTCGAGCTGGTCGGCCACCGCGCGGAGCATTCCCGCGATCTTGGCGCCGTGGGCCTTGTCGGGGTAGCGCCCCCGCTCCAGGGACTGCGTCACGTTCTCCAGCAGCGTGGTCAGGTCCTGCACGATCGAGGCGAGCTCGTCCGGCTTGCGGCGCTGCGCCGCCGCCACGGAGGGCGCCGGGTCCAGAATGTTCACGGACAGGGCCTGATCGCCGCGCTGCCCCGCCACCACGCCGAACTCGACGCGCTGGCCGGGCTTGAGTGTGTCCACGCCGCTCGGGAGCACCGAGGAGTGCACGAAGACGTCACCGCCGTCATCACGGGAGAGAAAGCCGAAACCCTTCTCACTGTTGAACCACTTGACCTTGCCGGTAGGCACGTCTGTCCTCGTCCTCGTACTCATCGGGGCTGATCAACAGCCGGCAGAAAAACAGCTCTGGATAGCACTACAGCGGGCCTCGGCCCGCCACCTCCAAGGCTAATGGTCCCGTGCCTGGTGACAAGACGTCGCCGGGTGGTTCCTCCGTGCTTCTGCGCCCGACCTACCCTGGTCGGGTGACGAATGAAACCCACGCGCAGTCCGCCGCCCGGAAAGCCACCGGGGGCGCCGCCGACGCCACCGCCGCCGACGCCACGAAGGGGGCCGCCGCCGACGCCTCGGAGGGCGCCGCCCCGGGCGAGGCGCTGGTGCGGATCGGCGCCATCGTCTTCGGCGTCGGCGCGCTGGCCACCCTGGCCACCGTCGCCCCGCTGTTCCTGGGCGCCGACCCCCTGCCGCCGGTCGCCTGGTTCGTCTGCATGCTGATGGGCGCCGGGTTCGCCATCGCCGCCGCCGGGGTGCTGCGGTCCATCGCCGCCCAGCGGCGCCAGGCGCGCTCCGCGGCGTCCTAGCTACGCCCGGGGCGCGTCCACGGCGGCTTCCCGGGCGCCGTCCCCGGCTTCGACCCCGGCCGCGTCCCAGGACACGTCCCGGGCCGTTCGGCGACCGCGCTCCGCGGCCAGCCAGGCGGGGAACCCGGTGAGGTCCGCGAGTACGACATCCGCCCCCGCCGAGCGCAGTTCCTCGGCGCCGCAGGGACCGGTCGGCACCGCGACAGAGAGCGCACCGGCGGTACGCGCGCCGCGTACGTCCCCGATGTGGTCACCGACGTAGACGGAGGCCCCGTACTCGCGCAGCGCCTCCGCCTTGGCCTCCGCCCACAGCCAGCCGATCACCGCGTCCGCCTCGATGCCGAGGTGCGCCAGGTGCAGCTTGGCGTTGGGCTCGTGCTTGGCGGTGACCACGATGGCGCGGCCGCCGAGCCGGTGCACGGCCTCCACCGCCTCCCGGGCGCCGGGCATCGCCAGGGTGGGCGCGATCGCGTGGTCGGGGTAGAGCGTCCGGTAGCGCTCCGCCATCTCCTCGATCAGTTCGGCCGGGAACCAGTGGGCGAGCTCCAGCTCCAGCGGCGGGCCGAGCCGGGTGACGGCGAGATCGGCGTCGATCCAGGTCCCGGTCTCGGCGGACAGGGCCCGGTAGGCGGCCCGGATGCCGGGGCGCGAGTCGATCAGCGTCATGTCGAGGTCGAACCCGACGGTGAAGGGGTACGTGGCCATGCCCGCCATTGTGCCGGGCGGCCGACCCGTATATTTAGGTTCGCCTTACCTGACCTCGTTCGCGCCACGTCAAGATCGATTCTCCGCCGAAAAGGAAGCGATGCCAGCCACGATCAGCAGCCCCCGCCGCGCGCTGGTCGCGCGGCGCGTCGGCTGGACGGCGGCGGCCGCGGTGGCGCTGCTGCTCGCCGTGCTGCTCAGCCTCGCCGTGGGCAGCCGCCCCATACCCCCCTCCGAGGTCCTCGACGCGCTGCTGCACGGCGGCACGAGCGACGCGGCCGAGGTGGTGCGCTCGCTGCGGCTGCCGCGCACGCTCATCGGCCTGATGGTCGGCGCCGCGCTCGCCCTGGCCGGCGCGGTCCTCCAGGGCCTCACCCGCAACCCCATCGCCGACCCCGGCATCCTCGGCATCAGCCAGGGCGCGTCCGTGGGCGTGGTGCTGGCCATCGCCTTCGCCGGGGTGCACACCCTGACCGGCTACGTCTGGTTCGCCTTCGCGGGCGCGGCCGTGGCCGCCGTGGCCGCGTACGCCATCGCCGCGAGCGGGCGCGGCGGGGCGACGCCGGTGAAGCTGGCGCTGGGCGGGGCCGCGATCAACGCGCTGCTGGTCTCGGTGATCTCCGCCGTGCTCACCGTGCACGCCGCGGCCCTCGACGAGTTCCGCTTCTGGCAGGTGGGCTCCGTCTCCGGGCGGGACGCCGACGTCGCCGCCCAGATCTGGCCGTTCCTGCTGGTCGGCGTGGTGCTGGTGGCCGCCTCCGCGCGCGGCCTGGACGCGCTGGCGCTCGGCGACGACGTCGCCAGGGGGCTCGGGCACCGGGTCGCCACCGTACGGATCGTCGGCGGGCTCGGCGCGACCGTCTGCACCGGCGCCGGGGTGGCGGCGGCCGGCCCGATCGCCTTCATCGGCCTGGCCGTGCCGCACCTGGCCCGCGCGCTGGTGGGCACCGACCACCGCTGGCTGCTGCCGGTGTCCGCGCTGCTGGGCCCGGTGATGCTGCTGGTCTCCGACGTGGTGGGCCGGCTGGTCTTCCCGCCCTCGGAGGTGCCGGCCGGCGTGATGACCGCGCTGATCGGCGTGCCGTTCCTGGTGGCGTTCGTACGGCGGCGGACGGTGGCGGCATGAACGCTGGTGCGCGTCCTTCCTCGTCCGCTTCCCCCTCCGCTTCCTCCTCCGTGACGCCCGCCGGCGCGGCCCCGGTACGGGTGCGGCCCGCGGGGTACGCCCTCGCGCGGCGGCGCTCCCCTGCCCTCCCCGTGTCCCTGCTGGTGCACCGGCGCGCGACCGTCGTCGCCGCCCTGCTCACCGTCGCCCTGGCCGCCGCCTGCGTCGCCTACCTGAGCGTCGGCGAGTCCTTCGTCGCCCCCGCGGAGGTCGTCAAGGTCCTGCTCGGGCAGCCCTCCCCCGACGACCTGGTCGTCGGCACCCTGCGGCTGCCCCGGATGACCCTCGGCCTGCTGGTGGGCGCCGCCTTCGGCATCGCCGGCGCGCTGATCCAGACGGTGGCCCGCAACCCGCTCGCCAGCCCCGACATCATCGGCGTCAGCCAGGGTGCCAGCGCGCTCACCGTCGGCGCCATGACCTTCGGCGTCACCTCGTACACCGCCCTGCCGTACCTCTCCGTCGCCGGCGGGCTGATCGCCGCCGCGCTGGTCTACCTCTTCGCCTGGCGCGGCGGGCTGCACGCCGCCCGCTTCGTCCTCATCGGCATCGGCTTCGCGATCGCCCTCCGCTCGATCACCCACCTCTTCCTGACCAAGGGCGACTACCTCGTCGCCCAGCAGGCGTACGTGTGGATGACCGGCTCGGTCAACGGGCGCGGCTACGAGCAGGCCGAGCCGCTCGCCTGGGCCCTGCTGGTGCTGCTGCCGGGCGTGCTGTGGGCGGCCCGCGCCCAGCGGAACGTCTCGCTCGACGACGACACCGCCACCGCCCTCGGCGTACGGCTCGGCCGCACCCGGCTGGGGCTCGCCGCGCTCGGCGTCGTGCTCGCCTCCCTCGCGACCGGCGCGGCCGGGCCGGTGGACTTCGTGGCGCTGCTCGCCCCGCAGATCGCCCGCCGGACGACCCGCACGGCACAGATCCCGCTGCTGTGCTCGGCCCTCATGGGCGCGCTGATCGTGGTGCTCGCCGATCTGCTCGCCCGCAAGCTGTTCGCGCCGACCGAGCTGCCCGTCGGGGTGCTCACCGCCGCCGTCGGCGCCCCGTATCTGATCTGGCTCATCATTCGCAGCCGCACCGGAGGCAAGGCATGACCGACAAGGGGACGGACCGGGGCGGGGACGGCCGCGGTGACCGGGGCGGTGAGCAGCGGAGCGACGTGGGCCGGGACCTGGGCGGGGACCGCCTCGTCGCTCGGGGCCTGACCCTCGCCTACGAGGAGCGCACGGTCGTCTCCGGGCTCGACCTGAGCATTCCCGGCGGCAAGGTCACCGTCATCGTCGGGCCCAACGCCTGCGGCAAGTCCACGCTGCTGCGCGCCCTCGGCCGGCTCCTCAAGCCGGCGGCCGGCGCCGTACTGCTCGACGGCACGGAGCTGGCCCGCATCCCCACGCGCACCATCGCCCAGTCGATCGGACTGCTCCCGCAGACCCCCGTCGCGCCCGAGGCCATCACCGTCGCCGACCTCGTATCGCGCGGCCGCCAGCCCCATCAGCGCTGGTGGCAGCAGTGGTCCGAGGAGGACGAGCGGGCCGTCTCCGACGCCATGGCGCGCACGGACGTCACCGCGCTCGCCGAGCGCCCCGTGGACGAGCTCTCCGGCGGCCAGCGCCAGCGGGTGTGGATCGCGATGGCCCTCGCCCAGGAGACCGAACTGCTCCTCCTCGACGAGCCCACCACGTACCTCGACATCTCCCACCAGGTCGAGGTGCTGGACCTGGTCCGCCGGCTCAACCACGAGCGCGGCAGGACCGTCGTCGCCGTCCTCCACGACCTCAACCAGGCCGCCCGGTACGCCGACCACCTCGTCGCCATGAAGGAGGGCCGGATCGTGGCCGAGGGCCGGCCCGCGGACGTCGTCACGGCCGATCTCGTGCGGGAGGTCTTCGGGCTGGACTCGGTCGTCGTGCCGGACCCGGTGACCGGTGGCCCGCTGGTCGTGCCCGGCGCGCCCTGGCAGGCGGACGGTCGCGTGTCCGCGGCCTCGGCGGCCGCTGCGTCCGCAGCGTCTTCCCGGTCCTCCGCGCCCTCCCGGTCCGCCACGTCCTCCTCCGCGCCCTCCGCGTCCTCCTCTACGTCCTCCTGATCCGGGCCGATCCGGGCGATCCCGTCCGGCGCGCGCCTCCCGACCCGCGTTCCGCGTCCCTCGTCCGCGTCCCGTGAAAGGACCCCCACGATGACTCCCTCCCCGACCTTCTCCCCGACCCCTTCGCCGGCCTCACCCCTCAGGCGCCGCGCCGCGCTGGTCACGGCCGCCGCGCTCGCCGCGGCCCTCGGGCTCACCGCGTGCGGCTCCGGCGACAAGGGCGGCGGCGACCGGCAGGGCTCCGCCGGCGACGGCGGCACGCACGTGGTGAAGACCGCCATGGGTGACGTGCAGGTCAAGAACGCGCCGCAGCGCGTCGTGGTCCTGGACACCGCCGAGCTCGACTCCGCGCTCACCCTCGGCGTGAAGCCGGTCGGCGCGGCCCACTCCGACGTCTCCACCGGCTTCCCCTCCTACCTGCCCAAGGAGAAGACCGAGGGCATCAAGGACGTCGGCGCCATGAGCACGCCGAACATGGAGGCCATCGCCGCGCTCAAGCCGGACCTGATCCTCACCAGCAAAGTGCGGCACGGCGACAAGTACGCGGCGCTCAAGGGCATCGCCCCCACGGTGATGACCGAGAGCACCGGCGCGCCCTGGAAGGAGAACTTCCAGCTCCACGCGGAGGCGCTCGGCAAGCAGGCCGAGGCGAAGAAGGTCGTCGACGACTACGCCGCGCGGGCCCGCGGGCTCGCCGAGGCGATCGGCGGCGCGGAGAAGGCCGCGGCGACGAAGGTCAACATCGTCCGCTTCGTCGAGGGCGCGGACATCCGCATCTACGGCAAGAAGAACTACATCGGCACGATCCTCGCCGACGCGGGCCTCGGCCGCCCCGCGATCACCGACCAGGCGCCGAAGGGCTTCTCGTACGACGTGAGCCCCGAGCAGATCGACAAGGCCGAGGCGGACGTCATCTTCTACGCGACGTACGGCGACGCGGAGAAGTCCAAGGAGCGGCGCACGACCGAGGGCGGCCTCTGGAAGAACCTCACGGCCGTCAAGAACGGCAAGGCGTTCAAGGTCGACGACGAGCTGTGGATTCAGGGCATCGGCTACACGGCGGCGAGCCGCATCCTCGACGACATGCGCGTGAAGCTCACTACGTGAGCTCTTCGGTGACCTGGCCTTTCCCGCGGCCCGGTGGGGCTTCCCGCCGCGTGACCCCGGCCTTCGGCCGGGGGATCGGCCCCCTAAGCCCGGCTGGCGCGGCGTCCCCGACCACGCCGCCCATGACGTAACGACCGCCGCCTGGCCGCCTCCGGCCCCCTGCCCCGCCCCGCAGGGGCGGGGTCGTTTTCCGGCCTCCGGCCAGAAGCCCCACCTCCCCGCCCCTTCGGGGCGGGGTGAGGGGGATCGCCCCGCAGGGGCAGGGTCTTTTCCCCGGCCTTCGGCCGGGGGGTGGGGTGGTGTTTGCGGCGCCCGGTTGCTGGGTGGTGTCGGTGCCGCACCGGGGTACCTCCTCGACGGCGCACGTACACGTGGTGTGTTCGGCTTTCTCGCCGTCTCGTGCGCCGCGCTGCGGGGGCACCCCGCTACGTCCCCTCCGGTGGCTGGGGCGCACAAAGCGGGGTGGGGGTTACGCGCTCCATGCGCGGGGGCGCCGGTGGTGTCGCGATCCGTGCGCGAGTGGTCGCCCGCGTATGCCCGCCCCTTCGGGGCGGGGGTGGGGGTGTCTCGTGCGCCGCGCTGCGGGGGCACCCCGCCACGTCCCCTCCGGTGGCATGGGCGCACAAAGCTGGGTGGGGGGTTCTACGCGCTCTGCGTGCCTGGCTGAGCCGTGATCGCGACCTGCCGCCGCAGCTCCGGCTTCGCCGGAGAAAAGAAAACCGGCGGGGAGCCGAGGGCTGGCGGCAGCCACCGATGGTTTTCCACCCCCCACCGCGGGCGTGCCGCTGACGAGAGCCGAGGGGACGTGGCGGGGTGCCCCCGCAGCGCGGCGCACATGCTCCCAGGGAGAGCCGAAGAAACAACCCGCACGGTG
>NZ_JBPQTV010000215.1:0-11002 GCF_051386515.1 Streptomyces sp. URMC 123
CCGCGATGGGTTCCGGCCCCGCGGTGGGCCCCGTGACCGCCCCCGACATCGGCGAGGAAACGATCCGACGGCACGCGGCCGAGGCCCTGCTGCGGGCCCGCGCCCGCACCGCCGCCCTCACCGACTGCGTGCCCGACCCCGAGCTCATGGCCCAGCACTCCCCCCTGATGTCGCCCCTCGTGTGGGACCTCGCCCACATCGGCAACCAGGAGGAGCAGTGGCTGCTGCGCGCCGTCGGCGGCCGGGACGCCCTGCGCCCCGAGATCGACGGGCTGTACGACGCCTTCGAGCACCCGCGTGCCTCCCGGCCCGCCCTGCCGCTGCTCCCGCCCGCCGAGGCCCGCGCGTACGCCGCCGACGTCCGGGCGCGGGCCCTGGACGTGCTGGAGGGCACCGCGCTCGGGGGCCGCCCGCTGGTCGCCGCCGGCTTCGCCTTCGGCATGATCGCCCAGCACGAGCAGCAGCACGACGAGACCATGCTCATCACCCATCAGCTCCGCCGGGGCGCGGCCGTCCTGGACGCGCCCCCGCCGCCCCCGGCGCCGGCGGACGCGGCCGCCCTGCCCTCCGAGGTCCACGTCCCCGGCGGCCCGTTCACCATGGGCACCAGCACCGAGCCCTGGGCCCTGGACAACGAGCGCCCCGCCCACACCCGGTGGGTGCCCGGCTTCCACATCGACACGGTCCCGGTGAGCAACGCCGCCTACCAGCGCTTCATCGAGGACGGCGGGTACGAGGACCCGCGCTGGTGGACGCCAGAGGGCTGGGCCCACGTCCGCCGGGAGGGCCTGCGCGCCCCGCTGTTCTGGCGGCGCGAGGGCGCGCAGTGGCTGCGGCGCCGCTTCGGCGTCGTCGAACCGGTGCCGCCGGACGAGCCGGTGGTGCACGTGTGCTGGTACGAGGCCGACGCCTACGCGCGCTGGGCCGGCCGGCGGCTGCCCACCGAGGCGGAGTGGGAGAAGGCCGCCCGGCACGACCCCGTCGCGGGCCGCTCGCTGCGCTACCCCTGGGGCGACGCGGACCCCACCCCCGACCGGGCCAACCTCGGCCAGCGCCAC
Source organism: Streptomyces sp. URMC 123 (assembly GCF_051386515.1). NCBI lineage: Bacteria > Bacillati > Actinomycetota > Actinomycetes > Kitasatosporales > Streptomycetaceae > Streptomyces > Streptomyces sp. URMC 123. The sequence goes on from NZ_JBPQTV010000215.1 coordinate 1,059, forward strand.
CTGCGGCCGGCTCCCGTCGGCGGCTATCCGCGGGGCGCCTCGCCGCTGGGCGTGCGGCAGCTCATCGGCGATGTGTGGGAGTGGACGGCGAGCGACTTCCTGCCGTACCCGGGGTTCCGGGCGTTCCCCTACCGGGAGTACTCCGAGGTGTTCTTCGGCAGCGCGCACAAGGTGCTGCGCGGCGGCTCCTTCGCGGTGGACCAGGTGGCGTGCCGGGGCACGTTCCGCAACTGGGACCTGCCCGTGCGCCGGCAGATCTTCTCCGGCTTCCGCACGGCCCGCACCGCCGACGACGACACGGGCCCCGGCGCCGCGGGCGGGAACGCGTACGGCGCCGGGCACGGCACGAAAGCGGCCCCATGAGGCGGCCGGCAGCCCCCGCCGCGCCCGCCCGCGCCCGGCGGAGCCCCTGATGTGCCGCCACATCGCCTACCTCGGGCCCCCGGCGCGCCTGGGCGAGGTGCTGGTGCGGCCCGAGCACGGGCTGCTGCGCCAGTCGTGGGCGCCGCGCCACCAGCGGTACGGCACGGTGAACGCCGACGGGTTCGGCGTCGGCTGGTACGCCGCCGGCGACCCGGTGCCCGGCCGCTACCGGCGCGCCGGCCCCCTCTGGGCCGACCCGTCCTTCGCCGATCTGGCCCGGGTGGTGCGCACCACCGCCCTGCTGGCCGCCGTGCGCGACGCCACCGCCCCCGGGGCCGACGCGGAGGCGCCCGCCGCGCCGTTCGCCGCAGGCCCCTGGCTGTTCAGCCACAACGGCGCGCTGCGCGACTGGCCCGACTCCGTCGCGCCGCTCGCCGCCTCGCTGCCCGCCCTGGACCTGCTCGCCCTGGAGGCGCGCAACGACTCCGCGTTCGTCTGGGCACTGGTGCTGCGCCGGCTGCGCTCGGGCGACGACCTCGGCGAGGCGCTCGCCGCGGCCGTCGCCGCGCTGGTGGCGGCCACGCCCGAGTCACGGCTGAACCTGCTGCTCACCGACGGTGCCGCGATCGCCGCCACCGCCTGGGGCGACACCCTCTGGTACCTGGCCGACCCGGGCCGGTCCGCCGTCGCCGTGGCGTCCGAGCCGTACGACGACGATCCGCGCTGGACCGCCGTCCCCGACCGCTCCCTGGTGCTCGCCACGCGCACCACCGTTCTTGTGATCCCGTTCAAGGAGCCCCCGCGTTGAGCCCGTATCGCCTCACCCGAGTCCTGCCCGCCGACGCCACGGACGCCGCCCTGCGCTCCGATGTCCTGCGCGGGCTCGGCGCCGCGCCCAAACACCTGCCGCCCAAGTGGTTCTACGACGCCCGAGGCAGCGATCTGTTCGAGGAGATCACCCGGCTGCCCGAGTACTACCCGACCCGCGCCGAGCGGGAGATCCTCGTCGACCGGGCCGAGGAGATCGCGGCCGCGGCCGGCGCCCGTACGCTCGTCGAACTGGGCTCCGGCTCCTCCGAGAAGACCCGACTGCTGCTGCGGGCCCTGCGCGAGCTGAGCGTGTACGTCCCGGTCGACGTCAGCGAGAGCGCGCTGGCCGGCGCGGGGCGGGCCCTGCTGGCGGAGCACCCGGACCTGACCGTGCACGCGCTCCTCGCCGACTTCCAGCACGGCCTGCCCCTGCCCGAGGCCCCGGGGCCGCGGCTGGTCGCCTTCCTCGGGGGCACGATCGGCAATCTGCTGCCCGACGAGCGGGCCGGCTTCCTGGCGTCCCTGCGGGCCCTGCTGCGGCCCGGGGACACACTGCTGCTCGGCACCGACCTGGTCAAGGACGAGGAGGTGCTCGTCGCCGCGTACGACGACGCGCGGGGGGTGACCGCGGAGTTCAACCGGAACGTGCTGGCCGTGCTCAACCGGGAGCTGGGCGCGGACTTCGACCCCGCCGACTTCGACCATGTGGCGCTGTGGGACGCGCGGCGGGAGTGGATCGAGATGCGGCTGCGCGCCCGTACGGCGCTCACGGCGAAGATCCCGGCCCTGGACATGGCGGTCTCCTTCGCCGCGGGCGAGGAGCTGCGGACCGAGGTGTCGGCGAAGTTCCGGCCCGAGGGCGTACGGGCGGAGCTGGCGGCGGCCGGTCTCGATCTGCGGCACTGGTGGACGGACGCGGCCGGGCGCTTCGCGCTCTCCCTGTCGACGCCGATCCCGGCCCCCTGACGGGTTTTCGGCCCCGAGCGGCTGCTCCCCGACCCCGAGCGGTGCGGCCCGGCGGAGGCCCGGCCTGACGGGCTCTCCGCCGCCGGCGGGCGCCGCCCGGCCGAAGTCCGCCCCGACGGCCGTCGCCCGGGCGGCGCACCACGACGCGCGCGGCAAGATCACCGGCAGCATGGTGGTGATCACAGGGGCGGGGCCGGCCAGCGGCCCCGCCCGGCCGACCGTCCCTCAGGGGAGGACCGCAGGTGACCGCACCCTTCGATCAGTTGCGCCGCTGTTCCGTCGCTGTCGACCTCGGCGCGGCGAGGACCCGGGTCTATGTGAAGCACCGGGGGCTGCTGGTCGACGAGCCCAGCGTGGCCGCCGTCAACAAGCGCACGGGGGCGCTGGTCGCCGTGGGCGAGGCGGCCGAGGCCATGGCGGGCCGCACCCCGGAGCACATCCGCGTGGTCCGCCCCGTCGTCAACGGCACGGTCGTCGACATCGACGTGGCGCACCGGATGCTCCGCCACCTCCTCGCCGGGGAGCTGCGCAGGGCGTGGCGGCGCCGGCCCACCCTGCGGATCGCCGCGTGCGCGCGGCACGACAGCGAGCCGCTCGTCCAGCGGGCCACGGTCGAGACGCTCACCGCGCTCGGCGCCCGCCGGGTGGAGCTCGCGGACACCCTGCTGTGCGCGGCGGTCGGCAGCGGGCTGCCGGTGGAGCGCGCCGAGGCGACGATGGTGGTCGTCTGCGGGACGGCCACCACCCATGTGGCGGTGCTCTCGCTGGGCGCGGTCGTCGCGGCCCACGCGATCCCGGTGGGCGGCGACTCCGTCGACCGGGCGGTGGTCGAACACCTGCGCAGGCACCATGAGCTGATGCTGCCGAGCCAGGCCGGCCGACCGCTGGACCTGGTCCTGGCCGCGGCCGACCGCATGGCCGACCGCGCCGAGGTGCACGGCCGGGACGTGGCCACCGGGGTGGCCCGCTCGGTGATCGTGGACGGGGACACGGTCCGCCAGGCGATCGACGCGCCGCTGACGGCCGTCCTCGACGGCCTCCGTACGGTGCTCCGCGGCTGCCCGCCGGACCTGGTGGCGGACCTGTGCGAGCGGGGCATCACCCTGACCGGCGGCAACGCGCGCCTGCCCGGCCTGGAGACCATGCTCGCCCGGGCCACCGGTATGCGGGTGACCACGGCGGACCGCCCCGACCTCTGCGCGATCCTGGGCCTCGGCGCCATCCTGGAGGGCCGCGTCCAGCACCTCCCCGACCTCCTGGGCGTCTAGGTCGCGCCCCCGGCGCCCCGCCGGCCCGGTGGCGGCCGGCCGGCGGTCAGGACGCGTCGACCAGGGACAGGGCGTGGAGCCGCTCCGGCGGGCCGGGGCGGGCGTAGTACCAGCCCTGGGCCGTGTCGCAGCCGAGGACCCGCAGATGCTCGGCCTGCAGGCCCGTCTCCACGCCCTCCACCGTCACCGTCAGATCGAGCGTGTGGGCGAGCGAGACGATCCCCTCCACGATCTTGATGTCCACCGGGTCGGCCGGGTCCCGCTGCATGCCGAGGGTGAAGGACCGGTCGAGCTTGAGCGTGCTGACCGGCATCCGGCGGAGGTTGGCGAGGTTGGAGTAGCCGGTGCCGAAGTCGTCCAGGGCGATGTCCACGCCGAGGTCGGCGAGCTGACGCAGGGGCTTGAGCAGGTCCTCGTCGGCGCCGATGAGAGCGCTCTCGGTCACCTCCAGACAGAGCGCGCTCGGTTCGAGGCCGGCCTCCTCCAGCACCTCGACGATGTCGGGCACCAGCCCGGGGTGGTGCAGCTGGCAGGGCGAGAGGTTCACATTGACCCGCAGCGGCAGCCGCCCCCGGTTCTGGTACTGCCAGTCGCGGGCCTGGCGCACGGCCTCGGACAGCACCCAGCGGCCCAGCGGCACGATCAGCCCGGTGTTCTCGGCCAGCGGGATGAACTGGTCGGGGCCGAGCACCCCGCGCAGTGGGTGCAGCCAGCGCACCAGCGCCTCGGCGCCCCGTACGCTGCCGTCGCTGAGCTGCACCAGCGGCTGGTACTCGATGAAGAACTCGCCGCGCTCCAGGGCCGCCGGCAGGCTGTTGGTCAGGCCGTGCCGGGTGATGGCACGGACGTCCGCCTCCCGGTCGGAGTGTTCGAAGCGGTTGCCGCCGGCCGCCTTGGCCCGGTACATGGTGATGTCCGCGCTGCGCAGGACCTCCGCCGGGCCGAGTTCCCCCGTCGGCCCGTCGACGATCCCGATGCTGCCGCGGACGGTGAGCTCCCGGCCGTCCAGCCGGATGGGCGTGGCCAGCACATCGAGGATGCGCTGGGCGAACGCGGTGACCTCGTCCTGGGAGGGCGGGTCCACGATCAGGGCCACGAACTCGTCGCCGCCGATGCGGGCGACGAGCTGCTCAGGAGAGGTGACACAGGTTTGCAGCCGATCGGCGACGGCGACCAGCAGCTGGTCCCCCACCGCGTGGCCCAGGCTGTCGTTGACGGTCTTGAAGCCGTCCAGGTCGAGGTAGCACAGGCCGAACCGGGCGGTGCCCCGGCGCGCGGCGAGCGCGGCCTCCAGGCGCTCGAAGAACAGCGTCCGGTTGGGCAGCCCGGTGAGCGCGTCATGGGTGGCCTCGTAGCGGAGCCGCTCGTGCAGCAGCCGGCGCTCGGTGATGTCCTCCATCAGCGCGAGCTGGTACTGCGGCCGGCCGGCCGCGTCCCGCAGCAGGGACACCGTGAGGTTGGTCCACAACACGGTGCCGTCGGTGCGGTAGTACGGCTTGTCGATGCGGAAGTGGTCGCGTTCCCCATTGACGAGCTCGTTGTGCAGCCGCCACACCCCGGGCGAGTCCTCCGGGTGGACCCAGTCGGTCACCCTGCGGCTGCGCACATGGTGCTCCAGCCCCCCGAACATCTGGGTGAGCGCGTTGTTGACGTCGAGGACGTTGCCCTTGATGTCGGCGATGCCGATGCCGATGGCCGCGCCCTCGAACACCGCCCGGAAGCGCTCCTCGCTGGCGTGCAGCGCCTTCTCCGCCTCGCTCTGCGCGGCCAGGGCCGCCCGGGATATGGCCTCCTGCTCCGCGAGGGTGCGCTCGCGCAGGGCCTCCGCGAAGCCGGCCGCGATGGAGTGCTGGAGGCGGGCGCAGCGCGCGCGGGTCTCCTCCACGGACAGCGGCTCGGCCGGCGGGCAGTACAGCACCAGGTAGGAGTCGACGACTCCCAGGGTGCGGGGCAGCGCTCCGGGGTCGGTGCAGTGCGCGGCCACCAGGGCGGAGCCCACGGCCAGCGCCGGGCTCGGGTCGAAGTGCCGGGCTCCCAGGGCGTCGCTGAGCCGCTGGGCCAGGGGAATCAGGTATTCCTCGAACTCGGCGCGGGTCATCGAGGTCGCCGTCGCCGGATAGATCGCGCGGCTCCAGATGGTCGCGAATCGCCGCAGGGTTCCGCCCGGCCCCGTATCGGGGCCGTCTCGCTCGGTGTTCCCGGTTCCCACCGGCCCGCTGATCACGCCTTGCGCCCCACTCCGCCGAAGCCGCTGTACGCGACGGGGTCCTCGAGGGCGTCCGGGGTGTCCGGGCGCCAGTCGGGCATGGAGACCAGCCCGGGGTCGACCATCTCGAAGCCGTCGAAGAACCGCTGGACCTCCCCGCGGGACCGGAAGAACAGCGGGGAGGTGGCGTTCCGGTAGACGTCCTCCACCTGGTCGCCCTGCCGGTCGGACATCGGCCCGCCCTCGGTGGAGGCGTGGGTGAGCACGACGAGGCTGCCGGGGGCGAGCGCGTCCCGCAGCTCGGCGACGCGGCCCCACGGGTCCTCGTCGTCGGCCATGAAGTGCAGCACCGCGACGAGCAGCAGCGCCACCGGCCGCTCGAAGTCGAGCAGGCGCACGGCCTCGGGGCTGGACAGTATCTCCGCCGGCTTGCGCAGATCGGCCGCGGCGATGCCGGCGTGGGCGTTGCCCTCGAGCACGGCCCGGCTGTGCGCCACGGCGACCGGGTCGTTGTCGACGTAGACCACCCGGGCGCCCGGGTGGGCGGCCTGTGCCACCTCGTGCACATTGCCGAAGGTGGGTATGCCCGAACCGATGTCCAGGAACTGGGTGACGCCCCGGTCGACGGCGTAGCGCACGGCCCGGCGCATGAAGGCACGGTTCGCCTGCATGATCTTCGGCAGGCCCGGCATGATCTCGATCGCCTTGCGGGCCGCCTCCCGGTCGATCTCGAAGTTGTGCGAACCCCCCAGGTAGTAGTCGTAGATCCGGGACACGCTCGGCACGGTCAGGTCGATGCCCACAGGGGCCCAGGAGGGGCGCTCCATCAATGTCTCCAGCTCGTCATGACGTCGTCAATACGTACAAGCCCGGCCATGTGCATGCCGGTGTCACGAGCTGAGGCTACTGATCGCCCCTTGGCAGGGGAACAGCAAACGGAAATCTGCGGTCCGTTCCGGTCACGGACCGCTAGTTCGCACGCCCGGCGCACGGGACGGCGCCCGGAATATCCGGTTCACCACTTCCCGTGCGCCGGCGCGCGTCAGATCTCCAATTCCGACTCGATGCGCTTGAGCTGATGGCGCGCCATCGCCAGGTTCGCGCGATCCTTGTCGAGCACGAGATACAGGAACAGGCCCTTTCCGCCGCGCCCGGTGAGCAGCCGGATCAGGTGGTACTGCGTGCAGAGGGTGATGAGGATGTCCTCGATATGGTCCTTGAGGTGCAGCATCTCCATCGTGCGCAGTTTCGCGCGCACCACATCGGTGTTGCCGGCGGCGGCCACCGAGAGATCCAGATCCTGGGTGCTGCCCAGCGTACCCAGTGCCATGCCGCTGCCGTAATCGACGAGCGCCACACCGACGGCGCCCTGAATGGACGTCATCGCTTCCTTCAGCGTGGTTTCGGTGTCCGCCATGGGGGTCACACTTCCTTTCCGCTGTGCTGCCGGTGGTGGTCTTTTGCCGCGTGCTCTTTTGCCGCGCGCCGGGGCGCCGTTCCGCGCGCCCCTGCGCGCTCGTGCGGTCATGTGCGCTGCCACTCCCGTCCCCGCTCCGGCTCCCGTCCCCGCTCCGGTTCGCGGCGGGGCGGCCGGCCGGGTGTGCCGTCGGCCACGTCGCCGATGCGGCCGCAGGCCCGGCGGGCCTCCAGATGCAGCCGTCCGACGTTGGCGTCGTGCGCCGCCAGCACGGTGAGCACCAGGGAGTCCCCGGCGGCGTAGGTGGCGACATAGCCGCGCTCGCCGCGGGCCAGCAACTCGCGCAGGCCGCCCTGGCCACTGGCCTCGGTGAGCCGCCGGCCGACCCCGAGCGCCGCCGCGGTGAGCGCCGCGAGCCCCTCGGGCTCGACGTCCTCGGTGTCGTGGGCGACGACCAACCCGTCGGTGCTCGCCACCAGACCGCCGTGGACCTGCGGCAGCCGGGCGCGCAGCCCGCGCAGTTCGGCGGCGATCCGGGGCTGAAGGGTCGAGGCGTTCACAGATGGGCCTCCAGTGCGGCTCGGATGCGGAAGAGCAGGGAGATGTCGGGGGCGCCGGGCCCCTGGGCGGCGGCCCCGGCGGCGGCCGCGGCGCCGCCGTTCCCGCGGCGGCGGGGCGGGGGCACGCCGTCGGCACGCGCCGCGCGCGGGGCCGGTGCGTCGTCCGTACGGGTCCCGCGGAGGGCCGGTGCGTCGCCCGTGCGGGTCGCGCCGACGGCGGTGTCCGTACGGCCGGGGGCGGTGCCGGTCACCTGCGGCGGGGCCGGGCGACCGTCCGGTACGCCGTCGCCGGTGCCGGGCGCGCCGAGGGCCGGTGCGGCGCCCCCGGCGTCGGGTGTGTCGAGGTAGCCGGCCGCGGCCAGCCGCCGTACCTCGTACAGCGTGGCGAACGTGGCCCGGCCGAGGAGCCGGGCGATGTCACAGGGGGTGCGCGCCCCGTCGGCCGCCGCCAGCACCTCCAGGGCGCGGCGCGTGGGCCGGGTGCCGGGCCCGCTGTGCGCGTCGGCGCCGGGGTTCGGCCGCACGGGCGCCACGTCCACCGCGGGCCAGGGCCAGACGCGGCCCAGCAACGCCCGCCGGCGGTCCGCCTCCCGGCACACGGCGGCGGCCGGCACCGCGCGCACCGGGCCCAGCCAGTGCCGCGCGCCCCGGAGGAAGCGGGCCGGCCGGGAGGGCCGCTCCCCATCGGGGAGCGGTGGGCCGGGAGGCGGTGCATCCGGGAGCGGTGGGCCGGCGAGGGGTGAGCCGGGGAGCCATCGGTCCGGGAGCGGCGGCTCGGGGCGCAGCGACTCGGGGAACAGCGCGAAGTACGCGGCGTCGTGGAGCGCGGCGGTGTGGCACAGTTCGAGCTCGCCGCGGCCCACGCACCCGTACTCGACGAGGAACCGGCCCACGCTCCGGTCCGCGCCGGCCTCGGCGACCGCTTTGTTCCACAGGTCCGCCGAGAGCCTGCCGCCGGCCGTGAGCACGACGCCGGCGTCGGGGGCGAGGGGGCTCTCGGCATGCGCGACCAGCCCCTCGTCCAGATAGAGGACGCCCAGGGGGCCGTGGAGGGCGCCCGTCGCCCCCTCGGCGGCCAGCCGCAGCAGTATGTCGGCGACGGTCTCCCGGCCGGTCACGCCAGCACCAGCCGGTCGGCGAGCTCCCGCAACCGCAGCCGGGCGACGGCGAGGTTGGCCTCGGCGCGGTCCATCCAGAGGCAGAGGAAGAGGCTGCTGTCGAACTCCGTCTCCAGGAAGCGGAGGAGCTGGTAGCTGTCGCGGGCGGTCACGATGATGTCCTCGACCGGGTCGCCGCCGGGCTCCGCCTCGCCGAGCGGGCCGCTCTCGAACGCCAGCCGTGCCATGTCCGCCGTACGGGCCGCCGCGGCCTCCCCGGCGCGTTCGGCGACCGCGCCCGCCGCGCCCAGGGCCAGGCCGCTGGTCCAGTCGACCAGGCCGGCCCCCCGTACCCCGGGAATCGCCATGGCCTCGCACAGACACTCGTCGATACCCGGCACGCGCTCCCCTCCCCAGCGCGATGGCGGGGTGCCACCGCGTCCTGACGTCACCATGCCCGTGGCAGGGCCCGCGTCGACGGCCGGGCGGAACCGGAGGCGGAGGCGGAGAACGACCGCGCGGAACCGGAGGCGAAAATCGAAACAGGCCCTAAATCAGTTCATAGGCCAGGCTAGGAGCGGGGTGGAAGCACTCACGCCGGTTGAGGCATTTTCACCCGGCACTTGTCGCGCTGTGACTATTATTCGCCCGGCTCGTGCGCGGGGGCGGTCCGACGGGTCCGGTGCGCCGGCCCCGGCCCCGGTCCCGCTGCCCTCCGGCGCTCCGGCCCTCCGTCGCGCGCGGCACGAGAGTAGCCGCGGGCGGCCGCCCGCCGCCGCCCCCTGTTCGCGCGGGCGGCGCGCGCCCCCGGGCGCGACATGCGGCCCGAGGAGCGGCGACGCCGTGGCGACCGGGGGCCCGCGCCGGCCCAACTGCCGCTCCTGCGTGTAAACCTGACGCGGCCTCATAACACCTTTGTGAGGGAATGGCGAGTGAGGCCCCGTGGTGCGGGCACCTTTCCGCGCACCATGTCCGTCGTGACGTCATGGCAACGGGTGGGGCAACGGGCGGCAATGCTGATCGCGGGCGCCGGGCTGGGCGCCGCGGCGATCACGGTGACGGGGGTGGCCACCGCGAGCTCCGCGACGGCGGAGGCGGCCGGCGTCACGCGGGTCACGCAGGTCCCGCAGGTCCCGGACGCCGCGGAGCAGTGGGTGGCCGCGGTTTCCGTCGGCGGCCTGATCCGGGCGCGGCTGGCCCACTGCCCGCCACCCCCCACACCGCCGCCTCCACCTACACCCTCACCCACGCCCACGC
>NZ_JBPQTV010000216.1:0-10996 GCF_051386515.1 Streptomyces sp. URMC 123
CGTACGCGTTCGTGGCCGCGCTGCCGCGCAACGAGGCGGGCAAGCTCCGGCGGGCGGGCGGCGGCGCGGTGAAGAACGACCCGGCGGGTCGCTCCCCGCTCTCCACGGCCCGCACGGCGGCCAGCAACTCGGCGGCCTTCCCACCAAGTTTCCGCCCCGCCTCGACCTTTGCCCGCGCGGCGCCCGCGGTGTCTGAGGCATTCTCCCGTCCGCCGGCCTGCTCGTCCCCGGCCTGCCCGGAATCGCCGTCGGCCGCAGAGCCGTTCGCCTGGCCCGCGGCGGCTTCGCCCGTCGCCGCGCCACCGGGGGCGTCGGCCCGCCCTGGGCCGGCGTCGCCCTCGGGCGCCGCCTCGGCGCTCTCGCCCTCCGCGGCGGGCCGGTCGCCGCCGAGCGGGCCGTTCGCCGTGCCGTTCCCGGATACGTCCGCCGGGGCGGCGTCGGCGGCGGAGCCACGGGCCGCGGGCCCGTCCTCGGGTCGGTCGACGGCCCCCGGGGCGGTTTCGCCGTCGGGCGCCGAGCCGTTCGCCTGGCCTGTGGCTGCCTCGGCCTCGACCGTTGCCGCGCCGCCAACGGCGTCGGTCGGCCCGGGGCCGGGGCCGTCCCCGGGCGCCGCCTCGGCGCTCTCGCCGTCCGCGGCGGGCCGGTCGCCGTCCTCGGGGGCGTCCGGGGCGTCCGGCGCCTCGGCGTCCGCGGGGCCGCGCGCCGCGGGCGCGTCGGCGGCGGCGCCCCGCGGGGACGCTTCGGCAGGCGCGCCCTGCGGCGCGCCCGGGGGCTCCTCGGTCGCCCCCCGCGAGGGGTCCTCCGCGGCCTCGCCGGCGAGGCGGTTGGTCACAGCGTGCTCCAGTCCTGGTCGGGATAGCGGTGCACGGGCGCCGACACATCGTCGAGAGCCCGGCGGATCTCGTCAGGAAGCGTAAGCGCCTCCACTGACAGCGCGGCCGTGAGCTGGAGCGCGTTGCGCGCGCCGACGATCGGCGCGGCGACGCCGGGGCGGTCCCGCACCCACGCCAGGGCCACCTGGAGCGACGTGGCCGCCAGCCCGTCGGCCGCCGTGGCGACCGCGTCGACGATCCGGCTCGCCGCCTCGTCCAGGTACGGCTCGACGAAGGGCGCGAGCTGGTCGCTCGCGCCCCTGGAGTCCGCCGGTGTGGCGTGCCGGTACTTGCCCGTCAGCACCCCTCGCCCGAGGGGCGAGCACGGCAGCAGCCCGACACCCAGGTCGAGCGCCGCGGGCAGCACCTCGCGCTCCACGCCCCGCTGGAGCAGGGAGTACTCCATCTGCGTCGAGGCCAGCCGGGTGCGCCCGACGCCCGCGCCGGCGAGCTGCCAGGTGGCGGCCTTGGCGAGCTGCCAGCCGCAGAAGTTGGACACCCCCACATAGCGGGCCCGCCCGCTGGTGACCGCGATGTCCAGCGCCTGGAGCGTCTCCTCCAGCGGGGTGAGCGGATCGAACGCGTGGATCTGCCAGAGGTCGACGTAGTCCGTCCCCAGCCGGTCGAGGGAGGCGTCCAGGGCGGCCAGCAGATGGCCGCGGGAGCAGTCGAAGCGGCGGTCGGGGTCGGGCACGCTGCCCGCCTTGGTGGCGATGACGAGGTCCCGGCGGGGCACCAGGTCCTCCAGGAGCTGCCCGAGCAGATACTCCGCGCCGCCGTCGGCGTACACATCCGCCGTGTCGATCAGCGTCCCCCCGGCCTCCCAGAACGTCTTGAGCTGGTCCGCGGCGTCGTGCTCATCGGTGTCCCGCCCCCAGGTCAGGGTGCCGAGACCGATCCGCGATACCCGCAGGCCCGTGCGGCCGAGGTGCCTCTGCTCCATGACCGTCGAGATTACTTGCCGCGGCGCCGCCGCTGGCGGCCTGTGGACAACACCCCACTGACGGATTGCCCCGGCGCGCGCTAGAGTCCCGCACACCAGACATTACTGACCAGTAAGGGGAGCGTCATGCGGCTCGGGATCAACCTCGGCTACTGGGGTGCCGGGATGGACGCCGACAACCTCGCCGTCGCCCGCGAGGCGGACCGGCTCGGCTACGCCGTCTGCTGGGCCGCCGAGGCCTACGGCTCCGACGCCGCGACCGTGCTCTCCTGGGTCGCCGCCCAGACCGAGCGGATCGACGTCGGCTCCGCCATCTTCCAGATCCCGGCCCGCACGCCGGCGATGACGGCCATGACCGCCGCCACCCTGGACTCGCTCTCCGGCGGCCGGTTCCGGCTGGGCCTGGGCGTGTCGGGGCCGCAGGTCTCCGAGGGCTGGTACGGCGTGCGGTTCGACAAGCCGCTCGCCCGCACCCGCGAGTACGTGGAGATCATCCGCAAGGCGATGTCGCGCGAGCGGCTCTCCCACGAGGGCGAGAACTGGACGCTGCCGCTGCCGGGCGGCCCGGGCAAGCCGCTCAAGCTCACCGTGCACCCCGTGCGGGAGCACATCCCGCTCTACATCGCGGCGATCGGCCCCAAGAACCTGGAGCAGACCGGCGAGATCGCCGACGGCGCGCTGGTGGTGCACTTCGCCCCCGAGCACGCCGCGCTCACCGTGGACCCGCTGCGCGCCGGCCGGGAGAAGGCGGGCCTGACCATGGAGGGCTTCGACCTGGTTCCCACCGTGCCGCTGGCCATCGGTGACGACCCGGTCGCGCTCGCGGACCACTTCCGCCCGTACGCCGCCCTGTACATCGGCGGCATGGGCAGCCGGAAGCAGAACTTCTACAACAAGCTGGCCCAGCGCATGGGCTACGAGAAGGAAGCGGCGGAGATCCAGGACAAGTACCTGGCCGGCGACAAGGCGGGCGCCGCGGCGGCGGTGCCGTACGACCTCATCGACTCCACGTGCCTGCTCGGCCCCGTGGAGCGGGTCGCGGACCGGATGCGGGCGTACGCGGAGGTCGGCGTCACCACGCTCACCCTCAGCCCGGCGGGCTTCACGCTGGACGAGCGCATCGCCTCGCTCCGCGCGGGCGTCGCCGCCCTGGAGCGCGCGGGACTGGCGTAACCGGCGGGCCGGGCCGGCGTGAGCGCCGGAGCTCGGCATGACGGCCGGGCGCGTGCCCCACGGCGCGCGCCCGGTCGGTTGCGTCCCCGGGCGCGGCGACCCGTCTCGTACGTCTCCGGCGCGGCGGACCGCCGTACGCGCCGGGCCCGCGCGCTCAGCCCGGGATCAGCCGTCCCATCAGCCGGCCGAAGGCGATCAGCCGGGCGATCTGTCCCGGCCCGCCGTCGTCCAGCGACTTGCTGAACCGGAACGCCTCCGGCCGGAAGCGGGCCGCGGCGATCGGCGCGTCCGGGTCGCCGCCGGGCACCGGCTGGAGCTCGTGCGGCGTGCCGGTCGCCAGGACGAGATGCACGCCTCGCTCGATCCGGCGCCCCGCCGCGTCCCGCCCCACCAGCGTGCGCATCCCCACATGGCGGATGGCGCCCAGCGGCAGCACCTGCACGGAGGAGTCCAGGATCGTGCCGCCGGGGGAGCCGTCGTCGGAGACCTCCTCGCTGTGCCACAGGATCAGCCGCCGGCCGTCGCAGACGGCCGCCTCCTGCCAGACCGAGGCGCCGGTCTCGGTGAGGTCGACCACCCGCTCCAGGGTGAAGCCGCGCACCCGGCGCCGGCCCAGCACCCCGGTGATGGCCTCCAGCGCCACGTCCGCGTGCAGGAAATAGGCGCGCGCGGCGTCGTCCAGCCGCTGATGCGGCGACCAGTCCGACCCCGCGGGCCCCAGCCGTCGCTGGGTGGGGATGCGTGCCGCCCTGCTGAACCTGCCCACCCGTCTCACAACCCCCTCCGGCCTCGGGATCACCCTACCCAGGCAGGGCCGCGGGACTCGGTGGCGCGGGAAGGCCGACGGCCCGCCGCGAGGGGCGCGGACCGCGCGGAGCCGGGGAGTCCGCGGCCGTGGTGGGGGCTCGGGGGTCTTCCCCGCCACGGCCGTCACGCAGCACAACGCCCCGGTGGGCCGGTCGGTTACGCGCTCGGCTGTGCCCCGGAGTCCACCGTTCGGCGCAGTTGTCCCACGTGCGTGTTGCCTCGCACCTCCCAGCCCATTTGACTCTTCTTTTACGGATGTCCGTCCGTTACGGAGGTGCAGTCATGCTCTCGGCCCGAAGCCTGTTCCAGGAGATCCTCGACGACGACGAGGCGTTCCGGCTGTTCTGCTCCATCGCCGCCAGCGGGGAGGCGCAGGGCGGCTGGGAGAACGGCCGCATCGCGGCCCTGGTTCCGGAGAGCCGGCGCGACCTCGGCCCCAAGATCGCCCGACACGGGGCCGACGAGGACAAGCACGGCCGGCTCTTCAACGCCCTGCTGCGCAAGCGCGGTCTCGACCCGGTGCCCGTCCCGCCGGAGACCGACTACACCATGCTGCTGGAGCGCCGGGGCATCGGGCTGGCCCATGAGAAGCTGCGCCGCGACGAGCCGCTCACCGAGCGGGACATCGTCGTCTACCTCTGCCACAGCCGGGTGACCGAACAGCGCGCCGCCGACCAGATGGTGATGCTGAAGAAGTACTTCGGCGACCACCCCGACGTGGGCCGCGCGGTCAGGATGATCTCCAACGACGAGGACAACCACCTCGCCTACTGCCACGAGGAGCTGCTGCGGCTGGCGGCCGAGGGCCACGGCCCCCTCATCCGGCGGGTGCTGCGGGAGAGCGCCCTCGCGGAGATCCGCGTCCACCGCGATGTGAGCCTGGCCGTGATGGGGCACATGGGCCGCATCCTGCGCTGGCCGCGGGCGAAGGCGGCGGCGCTGGCCCTGGGCATCCGGGGCGTGTACGCCGTCGAGCTGGCCGGCGGCTGGCGGCGGATGGTCACCTTGCGGATGCCCGAGCGGCGGAACGCGCTCGGCGGCCGCGCCCCGGAGCCGGGGGAGGGGCCCGCGCCCGAGTTCGCCTGATCCGGGGGAACGCCCGGCTCCTGGTGGTCGCGCCCCGCGGGCCGCCACCAGGAGCCGGGTTATGAGCTCCGGGAGCAACGGCGTCTTCGTTCAGCGGGCAGCGCCGTCCACCCGTAGTCAACGCTTCCTGAAGTACTCGATCAGACGCGAGTAGCTGTCATCGGCATGGCCGTCTTCCACGGCCTTGTTCACGAGGCCGAGGGTGTAGCCGGGGAATTCGACGTCGATGTTCCGTGCCCCGCTCTCGCGGACCAGGTCCTCGACCGAGGGCCGGTGGTGCTGGAGCGCTCCGTACTGCGTCGCGTACTCACCACGGTCGACCTCGTCGGCGATCATCGGGAAGGACGCCAGCAGTGCGGCAACGGACGGGCCGGCGTCGTCCAGGAACCGCTTCATCTCGATGCCTTCGCTGGACAGCAGAGCGGCGGCGTGCAGGAATCCGTTGAGCGCGCCCCACATGGTGCCGTGCACGGCCATTCCGTACAGGGCCGGCACGCCGGCGTCGGCCGAGACCAGCGTTCCCCGGCCCCCGATGAGCTGGAGCGTCGTACGGAAGTGGTTGAACACGGCGTCGGAACCGCCGTAGAAGATCACCGTCTCCGCTCCCCCGACGCCCGGAGCGATCGTCATGATCTGCCCATGGAGATACCGCGCGCCTTGGTCCCCGACCCACTCGGCCACGGCCCTGGCCTCTGCGGACGTCCCATCCGTGAGGTTGAGCACGGAGCGGCCGGAGAGCACGTCGCCCGACGATTCCAGAATCGCGCGGGCCGTCGCATTCCCCTTCACGCTGACCACCACAAGAGGACTGGCGGCAACGGCGTCGCGGACAGTCGCGGCCCGCTCGGCCCCCCTGGCGACCAGAGGATCGGCCTTCTCCGAGGTACGGTTCCACACCGTGGTCGGGTGCCCGCCATCCAGGAATGCGCCGGCGAGTGCGAAGCCCATCTCGCCCAGACCGATCACGGTCACGGCCGGCTGGGCATCGGTTCGTTCTGAGGCGGTGTTCATCAAAGTCGCTCCCCGGTTGCAGTGGTCCGGCCCATCCGTGGCCGCCACTCGTGCTGCGTGGAACGTCACGCTAGAACCTGAACCGAAGTCGAGGTCAAGGGAGACCTCAGGCCGTGCGCTCACCGGCGGGGGCTCGATCGGTCCGGCGTCGAACGGAGCTCGAAATCGATCGGCGTCTTCCTCAGAGCCAGCCGCGCCGCTTGAACATCCGGTAGAGGCCGAGCACCGCGCCCACCATGACCACCATCACCGACGGATAGCCCCACACCTGGTGCAGCTCCGGCATGTGGTCGAAGTTCATGCCGTAGACCCCGGCGACCATCGTGGGCACGGCCGCCATGGCGGCCCACGCGGAGATCTTCCGCATGTCGTCGTTCTGCCGCACCCCCATCTGCGCGAGATGCGCGGCGAGGATGTCGGAGAGCAGCCGGTCCATGCCGTCCACGGTCTCGGTGGCCCGGGTGAGGTGGTCGCCGACGTCGCGGAAGAAGGGCCGGGAGTCCTCGTCCACGAACGGCACCCCGGCCCCCGAGAGCCGGGACATCGGCTCGGTCAGCGGCCCGGCCGCCCGGCGGAACTCCAGCACCTGGCGCTTGAACTCGTAGATCCGGGCCGCGGAACCCTTGGAGTCGCCGCCCTGCGGGGCGAACACCTCGGCCTCCAGCTCCTCCAGGTCCACCTGGAGCTCGCCGGCGACCTCGATGTAGTGGTCCACCACCGCGTCGCTCACCGCGTACATCACCGCCGTGGGGCCGTGCCGGAGCACCTCCGGCTCCTCCTCCAGGCGCCGGCGCACCTGGGCGAGCGGGGCGCCCTCCCCGTGCCGCACGGTCACCACGAACGAGTCGCCCACGAACACCATCAGCTCCCCGGTGCCCACCCGGGACAGCGTGTCGTCGTACACCACCGGCTTGAGCACCAGGAACAGCGAGTCGTCGTACACCTCCAGCTTGGGCCGCTGGTGGGCCTTGAGCGCGTCCTCCACCGCCAGGGGGTGCAGGGCGAACTCGCTGCTGACGAGCTCGAACTCCTTCTCCGTCGGTTCGTGCAACCCGATCCACAGGAACGAGTCGCCCTCGGCGCGTGCCTGGTCGAGGGCGTCGGAGAAGTCGGACGGGCCCTCGGTGCGATGGCCGTCACGGTAAATGGCGCAGTCCACGATCACGCGGGGCATTCTGCCCCCGGTTCGGGTGGACATGCCGCAGAAGACGTTTGCGTCGGCCCGTAGGGTGGCATCCATGGCCACCTTGATCCTCGTACGGCATGGGCGCTCCACCGCCAATACCTCGGGACTGCTCGCGGGGTGGACGCCGGGCGTCGCCCTGGACGAACGCGGCACCGCCCAGGCGGCCGCGCTGCCCGGGCGGCTGGCGGGCGTCCCGCTCGCCGCCGCCGTCGTCAGCCCGCTGCGGCGCTGCCAGGAGACCCTCCAGCCGCTGCTGGCCGCCCGGCCGGAGCTGGCGGCGCACACCGACGACCGGATCGGCGAGTGCCGGTACGGCGACTGGACCGGCCGCAAGCTCGCCGAGCTCAAGGACGAGCCGCTGTGGACCGTCGTCCAGCGCCACCCGTCCGCCGCCGTCTTCCCCGGCGCCGAGGGCGAGTCCGTGCGGACCATGCAGGCCCGTGCCGTGGACGCGGTGCGCGACTGGAACGCGCGGATCGAGGCGGAGCACGGGCCCGAGGCGGTCTTTCTGATGTGCACCCACGGGGACATCATCAAGGCGATCGTCGCCGACGCCCTCGGCATGCACCTCGACCTCTTCCAGCGGATCTCCGTCGACCCCTGCTCGATCAGCGTCATCCGCTACACGCCGCTGCGGCCCTTCCTCCTCCGGCTGG
The DNA here is from genome assembly GCF_051386515.1 of Streptomyces sp. URMC 123. Taxonomy (NCBI): domain Bacteria; kingdom Bacillati; phylum Actinomycetota; class Actinomycetes; order Kitasatosporales; family Streptomycetaceae; genus Streptomyces; species Streptomyces sp. URMC 123. Next base: position 7,735 of record NZ_JBPQTV010000216.1, read on the forward strand.
GGGACACCGGGGAACTCGGCACGCTCGCCCCGAACGGGACCGAGCGGCCGGGCGGCGACAGCGACGCCGCCGTGGGCGGTGGCGCGGGGGCACCGTGATCGCCCCGCGCAGTAGGGTGGACGCGCCGCAGGCCGAGCCACTGATCACCCGGATCGCGAGGACCGTCGAGCCGATCGCCGCCCTTCGCGCCCCCTGGGGTATCCATCCGTAGTCGATTCACAATGGAGCAGGACGTGTCCCGTCAGGTGTTCCTTTACGACCCCCCGGACCGCTTCGTCGCGGGCACGGTCGGGCTGCCTGGCCGCCGAACCTTCTTCCTCCAGGCGTCAGGGGCCGGCCGCACCACCACCGTCTCCCTGGAGAAGACCCAGGTCGCCGCCCTCGCCCAGCGCATCGACGAACTCCTGGACGAGGTCGTGCGGCGCACCGGCGGCAACGCGCCCGTACCCGCCGTGGCGCCCGCCGAGCTCGCGGACACCGCCCCGCTGGACGTGCCCGTCGAGGAGGAGTTCCGGGTCGGCACGATGGCCCTCGCCTGGGACGCCGAGGGGCAGCGCATGGTGGTGGAGGCCCAGGCGCTCGTCGAACTGGAGGCCGAGACCGAAGAGGACCTGGCGGCGGCCGAGGAGCGGCTGCTCCAGGACGACGAGCACGGCCCGCCGATGCTGCGCGTACGGCTCACCGGCACCATGGCCAGGGCGTTCGCCAAGCGGGCGCTGGAAGTGGTCAACGCCGGCCGCCCGCCGTGCCCGCTGTGCAGTCTGCCGCTCGACCCGGAGGGACACGTATGCCCGCGCCAGAACGGATACCGCCGGGGGGTGTGACGCCCCCCGCGTCCGCCCCTCCGGGGCCGGCGTCCCCGGGGACCGCACCCGTGCCGGTGCCCGCACCCGCGGCGCCCCCGGCCGGTGCCGCCGCCCGGGAGCTGCTCTCGTACGGCGAGCTCACCGTGCGCGGCCGGGTCCGGGAGGCGTCCAACGCGGTGCTGTACTGCGCCGTCGAACTCGACGGGGTCACCGCCTCCTGCGTCTACAAGCCGGTCGCGGGCGAGCGGCCGCTGTGGGACTTCCCCGACGGCACCCTCGCCCGCCGTGAGGTCGCCGCGTACGAGGTCTCCGAGGCCACCGGCTGGGACCTGGTCCCGCCCACGGTGCTGAGGGACGGGCCGTACGGCGAGGGCATGTGCCAGCTGTGGATCGAGGCCGATCCGGCGGCGGAGCTGCTGGCGCTCGTGGAGGGCGAGGAGGCCGGCCCCGGCTGGAAGGCCGTCGGGCCGGCCGAGCTGGGCGGCGGCCGCACGGCCCTGCTGGTGCACGCCGACGACCCCCGGCTGCGCCGGCTGGCCGTCCTGGACGCCGTGCTCAACAACGCCGACCGCAAGGGCGGCCATCTGCTGCCCACGGCCGACGGGCGGCTGTACGCCATCGACCACGGGGTCACCTTCAACGCGGAGGACAAGCTGCGCACCCTGCTGTGGGGGTGGGCGGGGGAGCCGCTCCCCGGCGAGGCCGTCGAGGCGCTGGGCCGGCTCGGTACGGATCTGGCGGACGGGGGCCCGCTCGGCGCCCGGCTGTCGGAGCTGATCACTCCGGTGGAGCTGGGGGCGCTGCGGGTCCGGGTGAGCACGCTGCTGGCCGGCGGGCGGCACCCGCTCCCCTCGGGCCGGTGGCCCGCGATCCCCTGGCCGCCGCTGTAGCGGTCCGGGACGCCACGGCCACCCCCCGGTACGTATGTTTTCGGCCAACCGCCCGCCTCCGGTTCGTATCCGGAACACCCATCCGGTTACGCTCAAGACATGCATGCCTGGCCCGCTTCAGAGGTGCCCGCCCTGCCTGGCAGTGGCCGCGACCTCCGCATCCACGACACCGTGACCGGAGAGGCGATCACCCTCGCCCCCGGCCCCGTCGCCCGCATCTACGTCTGCGGCATCACCCCGTACGACGCGACCCATATCGGTCACGCGGCGACCTACAACGCGTTCGACCTCGTGCAGCGCGTGTGGCTCGACACCAAGCGGCAGGTGCACTACGTCCAGAACGTCACGGATGTCGACGACCCGCTGCTGGTGCGCGCGGAGCGGGACGGCCTGGACTGGGTCGCGCTCGCCGAGCGCGAGACCGCGCTGTTCCGCGAGGACATGACCGCCCTGCGGATGCTCCCCCCGCGCCACTACATAGGGGCCGTCGAGGCGATACCCGGCATCGTGCCGCTCGTCGAGCGGCTCCGGGACGCCGGCGCCGCCTACGAGCTCGACGGCGACATCTACTACTCGGTGGAGGCCGACCCGCACTTCGGCGAGATCTCCCACCTCGACGCCGAGGCCATGCGCCTGCTGTCCGCCGAGCGCGGCGGCGACCCCGACCGCCCCGGCAAGAAGAACCCGCTGGACCCGATGCTGTGGATGGCCGCCCGCGAGGGCGAGCCCAGCTGGGACGGCGCCTCGCTCGGCCGCGGCCGGCCCGGCTGGCACATCGAGTGCGTGGCGATCGCCCTCGATCTGCTGGGCATGGGCTTCGACGTCCAGGGCGGCGGCTCCGACCTCGTCTTCCCGCACCACGAGATGGGCGCCTCGCACGCCCACGCGCTGACCGGGGAGCACCCCTACGCCAAGGCGTACGTGCACGCCGGCATGGTCGCGCTGCACGGCGAGAAGATGTCCAAGTCCAAGGGCAACCTCGTCTTCGTCTCGGCCCTGCGCCGCGACGGCGTCGACCCCGCCGCGATCCGGCTCGCCCTCCTCGCCCACCACTACCGGGCCGACTGGGAGTGGACCGAGGAGGTGCTCGACCAGGCCGTGGAGCGGCTCGACCGCTGGCGCGCCGCCGTCTCCCGGCCCGACGGGCCGTCGGCCGACGCCCTGGTCGAGGAGATCCGCGAGGCGCTCGCCAACGACCTGGACGCCCCGGCCGCGCTGGCCGCCGTCGACCGCTGGGCCGCGCGCCAGGCGGAGACCGGCGGCACGGACGAGGGGGCGCCGGGGCTGGTCTCCCGCGCGGTGGACGCGCTCCTCGGCGTCGCCCTCTGACGCGTAGCTCTTTCGGTCCGGCCGGGCCGCCGCACAGCGGTTCGCGCCGGTGACAGCGCCCCCGGGCGCTCCCCTCGGGGAGCCCGGGGGGCGCCGTCGTTCCGGACGGCCGATAGTCGCCTTGCTCCCCGGCCACGCTCCGCTGAGAGCCTGTTCCCGGCACGGCCCGGACTGTCCCCGCTCTCCCTCGCTCCCACCCGTTTCCCGCCCGCTCCCGCTCGCCCCACCGGACCCTGC
>NZ_JBPQTV010000217.1:0-10896 GCF_051386515.1 Streptomyces sp. URMC 123
GGGTGGTGGGTTGCGGTCGTGCGCTCTGTTCGTGGGTGGGGTCGGTGCCGCACCGGGGTACCTCCTCGGCGGCGCACGTGCTCCTTTGTTCTTTGGCTTTCTCGCCGTCTCGTGCGCCGCGCTGCGGGGGCACCCCGCTACGTCCCCTCCGGTGGCATGGGCGCACAAAGCGGGGTGGGGGTTACGCGCTCCCTGCGTGCCTGGCTGGCCCATGATCCGCGACCTGCTGCTCGAGACAGCTCCGGCTTCGCCGGAGAAAAGAAGACGGGCGGGGGGCCGAGGGCCGGCGGCAACCACCGATGGTTTTCCACCCCCTACCGCGGGCGCGTCGCTATACCGGCTGGAGGGGACGTGGCGGGGTGCCCCCGCAGCGCGGCGCACATGCTCCCAGGGGGAGCCGGAGAACAACCCGCACGGTGCGCCGCCGAGGAGGTACCCCGGTGCGGCACCGACACCACCCACGGACAGAGCGCACGACCGCAACCAACCACCCCCCGCCCCGAAGGGGCGGGGTGCTTTTCCCGGCCTACGGCCGGGGGGCTTCGCGCCGAAGGCGCGGGCAGGCGCTTGTGGCGCTGACGTCGCATGCGTCGTGACCGTGGTCGTCGCGCAAACCCGCCGGGAGGGCACCCCGTACCCCGGTGCGGCCCCGACCCACGCACGGACAGAGCGCACGACCGCACCTACCACCTCCCGCCCCGAAGGGGCGGGGCGCTTTGTCCCGGCCTCCGGCCGAAGGCGCGGGCCCGTGTCTCCGCCCCGAAGGCGCCGGAAGAACCCACCCCCGGCCTTCGGCCGGAAAAACGACGACGCTCATGTCACGGACGACCCACAACGTGGACGTCGCGCAAGCCCGCCGGGAGGGCGGGGCGTGACGGGGGTCACGTCGGGCGGAGAACGGGTCACGCGGCAAGCGGGTAGGCTCGCCGGATCGGCGGCCGCCCCGCCGAGCACCTAATCGATCGTGTTCCGGGAAATCAGTTGGGGAGTGACACGGGATGACGGCCGGCAACAACGGCGCGAGCACACCCGAGAACGACGATCCGTTCGCGTATCTGTACCGCTCGGAGGGCGGCGACGGCGGCGCGAACGGCGAGGCGAACGACGGCGCGCCGGCGCAGCGCGGTGGCCCCCGCACCCCCCGCACCTCGTACAACCAGGTCACCCGGGTCGGCGAGCGCCAGTACGGGCAGCAGCGCACCCAGGGCGGCGGCTACGGCTACCCGCAGCCGCCCGCCGGCGGCCCCGGCGCGCCCGCGGGCCCGGGCGGCCCCGGCGCCCCCGCGAGCCCCGCGGGGAACGCGCACTACGCCGCCCCCGAGACACTGCCCGGCGGCGCGCCCCGCCAGGCCGCGCCGGCCGCCGGCCGGCCCGGCGGCCGCGGCTCCGGCGGCCCGAACGTCAAGGGCCTGCTCATCGGCGCGATCGCGGTCGTCGCCGTGGTCGTCGCGGGCATAGGCGTGGCGATGATGACCAACTCGGACTCCGACAGCAAGCCGCAGGCCGGCGGCGGTGGCCAGTCCGCGCCCGCCGACAACCCCGACGACCAGGCGAAGCCCTCCGGGGAGCCCGCGCCCAAGCCGAAGGCGGAGCTGCCGAAGGCGGACGCCGGCAGCCTGCGGATCGACGGCGGCGCGCGGCTGGAGCAGCAGATCAAGGGCGCGAAGGGCACGAACGGTTCGTACGTCACGGGGATGAACACCCCGGGCGCGTCCGCCACCTGGACGCTGGATCTCGACACCCCGGGCCGCTACAAGCTGAACGTCACCTACGGCGTGCCCGGCAAGGACGCCAACCTCACCATCACGGTGAACGGCAAGCCGGAGTCACGTCCGTTGAGCATGAAGAACTTCGCGCGTGCGAAGGAGGGCGACTGGGAGAAGGGCTGGACGTACTCCTGGTCCCTCGTGCAGCTCAACCAGGGCACCAACACCATCAAGCTGTCCTGCGAGGCGGGCAACAGCTGCGATGTGAACCTCGATCAGGTCTATCTCACCAAGAGCTGACCGAGAGCTGAGCGCCGCGCGGCACCGGCGGGATCTACGAGACCACCCGCAGGAAGCGCGCCACCGTGTCCGCCATCGCGTCGCGCGCCGACGCCAGGTACGCGCGGGGGTCGACGGCCGTATGGGCCGTCAGAAAGGCGCGTACGGCCGCCGTGTAGGCCGTGTTGAGCGCCGTGCCGACGTTGATCTTCGCCATGCCGGCGGCGACGGCCCGCCGCAGCTCCTCGTCGGGCACCCCCGACGACCCGTGCAGCACCAGCGGCACGGGCACGGCCTCCCGCAGCCGGGCGATGAGCGCGTGGTCGAGCGCCGCGGTGCGCTCGGTCATGGCGTGCGTGCTGCCGACCGCGACGGCGAGCGCGTCCACGCCCGTCTCGGCGACGTACGCCGCCGCTTCCGCCGGGTCCGTACGGACGCCGGGGGCGTGCGCGTCGAGCGGCGGCTCGCCGGCCTTGCCGCCCACCCGGCCCAGCTCCGCCTCGACCCAGATGCCGCGCTCGTGCCCCCAGCGCACCGCCGCGGCCGTGGCCTTGACGTTGTCGCCGTAGGGCAGCTTGGACGCGTCGAACATCACCGAGCCGAAGCCCTCGGGGTGGGCGGCGCGCAGCAGGTCGACGTCGTCGACGTGGTCGAGGTGGAGCGCGAGGCGGGCGCTCGACGCGCGAGCGACGGCGGCCGTCGCGGCGGCGACGGGGCCGAGCCGGCCGCCGTGGAACCGCACGGCGTTCTGCGAGATCTGGAGAACGGCGGGCCGCCCGGCGGCCTCCGCGCCCTGGGCGATCGCCTCCGCGTGCTCCAGGGTGATGACGTTGAAGGCGGCGACGGCGACGGGCCCCGGCGCGCCGGCGCGGGCCCCTTCGACGAGCTCACCGGTCGTGACGAGCGGCATGCGGTCCCTCCCGTTCTCGGTCACCTCAGGACGGTCGCACCCCGGGGTGCGACAGTCCTGTCCGAAGCCGTACCCGCGCCCGGCCGGAACACCCGGCCCGAACACCCGGCCCGCGGCCGTATCGCGGCCGGGTCCGCCGTCACACCGGGGCGGGGTGCGGCACCACCGTGACCCGCGCGAGCGCCTGCTCGTACGCCGTGCGGTCGAACTCCCCGGCCACCGGCGCCAGTACGGTCGCCGCCGAGAGCGCCGCCGCCCGTGCCAGCCGGGCCGGCCACGCCAGCCCCTCGGCGAGCGCGGACAGCAGCCCGGCGACGGCCGAGTCGCCAGCGCCCGTGGGGTTGCCGCTCAGCCGGGCGGGCGGCGCCACCCGCCACATGCCGTCGGCGGTCACCGCCAACAGCCCGTCCGCGCCCAGCGAGGCGACCACGGACCGGGCCCCGCGTCGCCGCGCGTCCCGCGCGGCCCGCACCGGCTCGGCGAACCCGGTCAGCCCCGAGAGCTCCTCCACGTTGGGCTTGACCACGTCCGGGCGCGCGGCGACCCCGCGCCGCAGCGGCTCGCCGCTGGTGTCGAGCAGTACGGGCACGCCGGCGCCCTGAGCGGCCCGCACCAGCTGCGCGTAGGCGCCCACCGGCACGCCCGGCGGCAGGCTGCCGCAGAGGGCGACCGCGGTCGCCTCGCCCAGCAAGTGCCGGTAGGTGTCCAGGAACCGCGCCCACTCCGCGGGCTCGATGGCCGGCCCCACCTCGTTGAGCTGGGTCGTCTCGCCCGTCGCCGCGTCGACCACGGCGACCGTGCGGCGCGTGGTGCCCCCGACCGGGGTGAGCGCGTCCACCAGGCCGTCCCCGGCGGCGGCCAGCCGCTCCCGCAGGGTGCGCCCGGTCGGCCCGCCCGCGAAGCCCGCGACGACGGCCCGGTGGCCGAGGGCGGCCAGCACCCTGGCCACGTTCAGCCCTTTGCCGCCGGGGCGTTCCGAAACCTCCGTCACCCGATGGGTGGCGGCCGGGCGCAGCCGCGGCACCCGGTAGGTGATGTCGAGAGCGGCGTTGAGCGTGACCGTCAGAATCACCCGGTGCCCTCCCTCGCCGTGGACGGTGCGTCGTGAACCATGAACGTGAGCCGTACTGTGCGTGTGCCGGTGCGTGAGCGTGTGTGCTGGTGCGTGTGCGTTGGTGCGTGCGTGTGTGCTGGTACGTGAGCTTGTGCGTGCTGTGGGGCGGTGCCGAGGAGCGGGCCGCGTCCGTCGGGCCTTGCGGCCCGTCAGGCGGGCCCGCCCGACGGGTGCTTCGGTCCGTAGAGCGTACGGACACGTGCGCGAGCGATCATGCCAAAACGGCGGCGGTTGGCCCAGAGGCTGGGGCCGACCGCCGCCGTGGCAGGCGCGGGACGATCAGGGCAGTTGCGGACGGACCACCCATTCGCCCTTGCGCATGACACCGACCAGCGTGAACTCCGCGTCCAGAACGACCAGGTCGGCGTCCTTGCCGGGCTCCAGGGAGCCGATCCGGTCGTAGGCGCCCAGCAGCCGCGCGGGGTTGGCCGAAATCGCCCGCACGACGTCCGGCACCGGCAGCCGGTCGACCGTCACGGCCCGCCGGAACGCGGTGTCCAGGGTGAGCGTGGAGCCCGCGATGGAGCCGCCCTCGACCAGCCGGGCCACCCCGTTCTCGACCTCGACCTCCAGCGGCCCCAGGGGGTAGCGGCCGTCGCCCATGCCGGCCGCGCCCATCGCGTCTGTGATCAGCGCGACCCGGTCGGCGCCGGCCCGGTGGAAGGCGAGCTCCAGCACGGACGGGTGGAGGTGCACCCCGTCGTTGATGAGCTCGACGGTGATCCGCTCGTCCTCCAGCAGCGCGGCGACGGGGCCGGGCGCGCGGTGCGCCAGGCCGGGCATCGCGTTGAACAGGTGGGTGGCCACGGTCGCGCCCGCGTCGATGGCCTCGCGGGTCGCGTCGTACGTGGAGTCGGTGTGACCGATCGCGGCGATCACTCCGTGGTCGGCGAGCAGCCGTACGGAGTCCAGCCCGCCGGGCAGCTCGGGCGCGAGCGTCATCATCCGCGCCGTGCCCCGGGCCGCGTCGATCAGCTTCCGCACGTCGGCGGGGTCCGGGTCGCGCAGCAGGGACGGCTCGTGGGCGCCGCAGCGGTGCCGCGAGATGAACGGGCCCTCGAAGTGGATGCCGGCGAGCTCGCCCTGCTCGACGAGCTCGGAGAGCGCGGCGGCCTGCCGGGCGAGGTCGTCCAGGTCACCGGTGACGGTGGAGGCGACCATGGTGGTCGTGCCGCGCCGGCGGTGGGTGCGGACGGCCGTGAGGGCCTCGTCCGCCGTCCCGGCGGAGAAGGAGGCGCCGCCTCCGCCGTGCACATGGAGGTCCACGAAGCCGGGGACGATCCAGTGGCCGGTCAGGTCCAGCGCGCCGGCGTCCCGCGTGCCGGCGTCCCGCGCGCCGGCGTCCGGGGCGGTGGCCCCCTGGGCGGAGTCCTCGGCCGTGGCCCCCGGGCCGGCGGAAGCGATCGTACGGCCGTCCACGACCACCCGGCCGCGCTCGACGACACCGGTCGGGAGCACGACGGAGGCACCGGTGAGCACGGTGCGGCCGGAGCCGCCGCCGGCACCGCCGCCGCCGTGGTCCCGGCCCGGGCCCGGGTCCGTACCCGCGCCCGCGCTCATGCTCGGGTTCGTGCTCGGGGGGCCCGGGGGCCGGCCCCGGGCTGACGCGACACCATCAGGTGGTTACCTCCACGGAGAGAAGATCCCGGGCGAGCAGTCCCGCGCCCAGGCAGCCGGCGGCGTCCCCCAGAGCCGCCGGAACGATACGGGGGAGCCTCTGGAACGTGATCCGCTCCTCGACCGCGGCGCGCAGCGGCGCCAACAACGTTTCCCCCGCCTCGGCCAGCCCGCCACCGATGATCAGCACGCGGGGGTCCAACAGGGTGACCGCGGTGAGCAGGCCGTCGGCGAGGGCGGCGACCGCCTCCCGCCAGACGCGCAGCGCGCGCGGATCGCCGGCCGCCACGGCCGCCGCGCAGCCGGCGGCGTCCGCCGCCGGGTCGCCGCAGGCGGCGGCCCAGGCGCGGGACACGGCGGAGGCCGAGGCCAGCGTCTCCAGGCAGCCGCGGCCGCCGCAGCCGCACGGCGGGCCGTCGGGGCCCGGCCGTACGACGATGTGGCCCATCTCGCCCGCGCAGCCGTGTGCGCCGGCCTCGATGCGGCCGTCGATGCCTATCGCGCCGGCGATGCCGGTGCCCAGCGCCAGGAAGAGGAAGCGGTCGGTGCCCCGGCCCGCGCCGACCCGGCCCTCGGCGAGGCCGCCGGTGCGCACGTCGTGGCCCAGGGCGACGGGGACGCCGCCCAGCCGGCGGCCGAGCAGCTCCCGGAAGGGGACGTCGCGCCAGCCCAGGTTGGCGGACCAGACGGCCGTCCCGGTCGCCTCGTCCACGACGCCGGGCACGGCCACGCCCACCGCGGCGGCCTCCTCGCCGAACCGCTCGACGCCCAGGGCGCGCAGCTCGTCCGCCAGGTCCAGGATCGTCGCCACCACGGCCTCCGGGCCCCGGTGCCGGGCGGTGGCCCGCCGGGTCTCCGCCAGCAGCGCGACGGGCCCGCCGGGGCGCTCGGCGCCGACGAGGGCGGCCTTGATGGCGGTGCCGCCGACGTCGAGGGCGATGACGTGGCGCTCGGGAAGCGGGGTTCGGGGTCTCACGCCCCCAGTCTCGCGGAGCGGCCCCCGAAAGGTCTAGTCCACTTCTGCCCGCCTGGGAGGCCGGCGCTCCCGGCCGGGGCCCGACGCTCCCTGCCGGGGGCCGGGTGCTCGGCACCGGGCACCCGGTGCTCCCGCCGGAAGGCCAGCGCTTCCGGCCGTGCGCCGGTGCTCGCCGCCGGGCCGGCGGCCGGGACCCGGCCGAGCCTCCCCCCGGGCCCCGGAGGCGCGGGCCTACTCGGCGAGGATCACGCTGCGCGTGAGGTTGCGGGGGCGGTCCGGGTCGAGGCCCCGCGCCTCGGCCACCGCGACGGCCAGGCGCTGGACGCGGACCAGGTCCGCCATCGGGTCCAGCGCGCCCGCGCCCGTCGTGGTGTCCGACTCGGCGACGAGCGCGGCGCCCGCACCGGCGACGTCGCCCGCGAGGCCCACGGGCAGCCGGCCGAGGGTCCACACGGCGCGGCCGGGCGCGGCGATGGCGATCGGGCCGTGCCGGTACTCCATCGCCGGGTACGCCTCCGTCCACGCGCCCGCCGCCTCCCGCATCTTGAGCGCGGCCTCCTGGGCCAGCCCGTACGTCCAGCCGCTGCCCAGGAACGTCCACTGGGCGGCGGCGAGCGCCGCCTCGGGCAGCGGTTGGGTGACCGCCAGCTCCGCGTCCACCGCCGCCTCGGCGACCGTCTTCACCCCGGCGGGGGCGGCGCCCGGCCAACCGCCGGCCGCCTCCAGGCCGGCGCGCAGGAACGCCAGCGCCGTCGTGGCGAACCGGGTCTGGACCACGGACTCCTCGTCCGCCCAGTCCAGTACGGCCACCGTGTCGGCCGCCGTCATGACCGGGGTGTCCGGGTCGGCGGTGAGCGCCACCGTCGCCGCGTGCCCGCGCAGCGCGCCGAGGAGCGACAGCACCTCCGTCGTGGTGCCGGAGCGGGTGATGGCCACGACCCGGTCGTAGCGGCGCCCGGCCGGGAACTCGGAGGAGGCGAACGCGTCGGTCTCGCCCTGCCCCGCGGCCTCCCGCAGCGCCGCGTACGCCTGCGCCATGAACCACGACGTGCCGCAGCCGGTCACCGCCACGCGCTCGCCCGGCCGCGGCAGCCCCGCGCACTCCCCGGCGGCCCGCGCCGCCCGGCGCCAGCAGGTGGGCTGGGTGGCTGTCTCGGCTGCGGTACGGGACTGCTCGGCTGCGGCCATGGCGGCTGCTCCTCCAGTGCGATACGGCGACAGGGGCGTCGATACGTCGATACGTCGAAACGTCGGTACGTCGGTACGGTGCCGGCCGCGCGGCCGGCGCGCGGGTCGGTACGGCGTCGGCGCGCGCTCGTACGGCCGCGTGCCCGCCCTCGTGGATAGCAGTCCTGACCTGGGCAAGGGAAGGGCGGTACGGAGGTCCCCCGGCTCGTGGTGTAGACCTAGGGAGGGCCGCGGGGGAAAACTCGCGGCCCGCGCCGGTACGGGAAGCCCGGCGAAACTGATGGCGTGTCCAGTGGCACAAGTGATCAAACGGGACAAAAGGCGGTAATGGCAGTGCAGCGGCGGTTCTTGGGCCTCATAGCAACGGGCGTCGCGGCGGCCATGTCCCTCACCCTCGTGGGATGCGACGCCGGCGCGGCGGGCGGCGGGGACGTGACGCTGAAGCTCGTCGCGGCCGACTACGGCGACAAGCCGGAGAACAGCTCCAAGAAGTACTGGGACGACGTGGCCAAGGAGTTCCACTCCAAGAACCCCGGCATCAAGGTCGACGTCGAGGTCTACAACTGGGAGCAGGTCGACAAGAAGGTCGCCGACATGGTCGCGGCCGGCAAGGCCCCCGACATCGCCCAGATCGGCGCGTACGCGGACTACGCCGCGGCCGGCAAGCTCTACAGCGCCGACCAGGTCCTCTCCATCCCCGCCCAGGCCGACTTCATCCCCAACCTGGCCAAGGCGGGCGAGGTCGGACGTGTGCAGTACGGGCTGCCGTTCGTCTCCAGCTCCCGGATGCTCTTCTACAACAAGACCCTGTTCGAGAAGGCCGGCATCAAGGAGCCGCCGCAGAGCTGGGCGGACATCGCCAAGGACGCGGAGCTGCTGAAGAAGGCCGGCGTGGCGATGCCGTACGGCCTGCCGCTCGGGCCCGAGGAGGCCCCGGCCGAGACCATGCTGTGGGCGCTCAGCGGCGGCGGTGGCTACACCGACAACATCGGCGCCTACACGCTCGACTCGGCCGAGAACGTCGCCACCTTCACCTGGCTGCGCGACGAGCTCGTCGGCAAGGGCCTCACCGGCTCGGACCCGGCCAAGACCAACCGGCAGGACGTCTTCGACGCGTTCGCGCGCGGCGAGGTCGGCATGCTCAACGGGCACCCCACGCTGATGCAGCAGGCCGCCGCGAAGAACGTGAAGTACGACATGGTGCCGCTGCCCGGCAAGGACGGTAAGTCCAAGAAGACCATGGGCGTCGCCGACTGGATGATGGCCTTCAAGCAGAACGGCCACAAGGACCAGATCGCGAAGTTCCTGAACTTCGCGTACAACGAGAAGAACGTCCTGACCTTCGCCAAGCAGTACGACCTGCTGCCGGTCACCCTCTCCGCGTCCGAGGCGATGCGCGCCGACGCCGAGCACAAGCACCTGTGGCCCTTCCTGGACCAGATGCCCAACGCCGAGTTCTACCCCGCGAACAAGACCTCCTGGGCGACGGTCAGCGCCTCGCTGAAGCAGAAGATCGGCGGCGCCGTGCGCAAGGGCGGCGACCCGGCGAGCGTGCTCGGTGAGCTGCAGCGCGAGGGCGACACGACGGAGAACGCCCGCCGGAGCCGCAAGTAGCGACCCGGCCCGGCCGGCCGGACCGGCGGCCCGCCCGCCGCGTCCGGACCCGGGACCGTCAGTGGTGTCTCCTATCGTGGACGGTATGACGACGGAGAGCGGAAACGCCGGGCCGCTCACCGAACGGGACCGGGCCGTGCTCGCCCTGGAGCGGCGGACGTGGCCCGGGCCCGGGGCGAAGGAGCGGGCGATACGCGAGCGGCTGGGGGTGTCGCCGACGCGCTACTACCAGCTGCTCAACGCGCTGCTCGACGATCCCCGGGCGCTGGAGCACGACCCGGTGACGATCAATCGCCTGCGGCGCCTCCGCGACTCCCACCGCGCCCGCCGCTGACGCCCCACCCGCGCCCCGCCGTTCCCGGCCCCCGGCCGGGCCGGGTTCCTCCAAGCCCGTCCGGCGTTTGAGGACAGAGCACAGCAGCCCGTCCGGCGTTTGAGGACGACACCACCACGGCGGTGGCCGGCGCCGTCGTGCGAGGCGGGGGCGGTCGGTCGTCGACCCACAGCGGGAGGCGTCCGGGTATGGTCACCGCATGGGCATCCACCGCGCTTCTCTTCCGGAGTCCCTGATCCCCGTCACCCCCGCCGGGCGTGACGGCCTGGCCGCGCTGCTGGAGCGCCCCGAGCGGGCGGTCGTGGCGCTCGACTTCGACGGCACCCTCGCCCCGATCGTCGCGGACCCCGAACAGGCCCGCGCGCACCCCGACGCCGTACCGGCCCTCGCCCGCCTCGCGCCGCTGATCGGCTCCGTCGCGGTCGTCACCGGCCGGCCCGCCGGGGTCGCGGTGCGCTACGGCGGCTTCGCCGGGGTGAAGGGCCTGGAGAGCCTCGTGGTCCTGGGCCACTACGGCGCCGAGCGCTGGGACGCGGTCACCGGCACCGTGCGGGCGCCCGCCCCGCACCCGGGCGTCGCCGCCGTGCAGGCGGAGCTGCCGGGCGTGCTGGAGCGCAACGGCACCTGGCACGGCACGTGGATCGAGGACAAGGGCCGGGCCATCGCCGTGCACACCCGCCGGGCCGCCGACCCGCAGGCCGCGTACGAGGCGCTCGAAGGCCCGCTGCGGGAGCTGGCCGACCGGCACGGCCTGATCGTCGAGCCCGGCCGCATGGTGCTGGAGCTGCGCCCGCCGGGCGTCGACAAGGGCGTCGCCCTCGCCGAGTACCTCCGGGAGGCCGGGGCCGAGACCGTGCTCTACGCCGGGGACGACCTCGGCGATTTGGCCGCGTTCGGCGCCGTGGAGCGGCTGCGCGCCGACGGCGTCGCCGGCGTCCTGGTGTGCAGCGGCAGCGCGGAGGTCACGGAGCTGGCCAAGCGCGCCGATCTGGTCGTCGAGGGCCCCGCGGGCGTCGTGGGCCTCCTCGCGGCCCTCGCCGACGCCCTGAAGACGGCCTGAGCTGCCCCGAAGCCGCGTCCTGACCCGGCCCGGACCGGCCCGGTCGGGTCCTGACCCGGCCCGACCGGACCCGACGGCCCGCCGCACCCGCGGCGGGC
>NZ_JBPQTV010000218.1:0-10819 GCF_051386515.1 Streptomyces sp. URMC 123
CGGGGGGGGGGGGGGGGGGCCGTCGGTCGGCGCGGGGCCCTGCGGGGGGGGCGGGTCAGCGCGAGGGCGCGACCGTGACCTCGACCCGCTGGAACTCCTTGAGCTCGCTGTAGCCCGTGGTGGCCATGGCCCGGCGCAGCGCGCCGAAGAGGTTCATGGACCCGTCCGTGGTGTGCGAGGGGCCCAGCAGGATCTCCTCGGTGGTGCCCACGGCGCCCAGGTTCATCCGCTTGCCGCGCGGCACGTCCTCGTGCACGGCCTCCATGCCCCAGTGGTGACCGCGGCCGGGCGCGTCCGTGGCGCGCGCCAGCGGCGAGCCCATCATCACCGCGTCCGCGCCACAGGCGATCGCCTTGGCCAGATCGCCGCTGTAGCCCACTCCGCCGTCGGCGATGACGTGCACATAGCGGCCGCCGGACTCGTCCATGTAGTCCCGGCGGGCGGCGGCCACATCGGCCACGGCCGTGGCCATCGGCACCTGGATGCCCAGCACGTTGCGGGTGGTGTGCGCCGCGCCGCCGCCGAAGCCGACCAGGACGCCGGCCGCGCCGGTGCGCATCAGGTGGAGCGCCGCGGTGTAGGTGGCGCAGCCACCGACGATCACCGGCACGTCCAGCTCGTAGATGAACTGCTTCAGGTTCAGCGGCTCGGCCGCGCCGGAGACGTGCTCGGCGGAGACCGTCGTGCCGCGGATCACGAAGATGTCGACGCCGGCGTCGACCACGGCCTTGGAGAACTGCGCCGTGCGCTGCGGGGAGAGCGCGGCGGCGGTCACGACACCGGAGTCGCGGACCTCCTTGATCCGCTGCCCGATCAGCTCCTCCTTGATCGGCGCGGCGTAGATCTCCTGC
Organism: Streptomyces sp. URMC 123; assembly: GCF_051386515.1. NCBI lineage: Bacteria > Bacillati > Actinomycetota > Actinomycetes > Kitasatosporales > Streptomycetaceae > Streptomyces > Streptomyces sp. URMC 123. Next base: position 852 of record NZ_JBPQTV010000218.1, read on the forward strand.
ATCCGGCGGGTGGCGGTGCGCTCGTCCAGCTCGGCGATCTCGGCCAGCAGCGGCTCCGGGTCCTCGTACCGGGTCCACAGCCCCTCGAGGTTGAGCACGCCGAGGCCGCCCAGCTCACCGATGCGGATCGCGGTCTGCGGCGAGACCACGGAGTCCATGGGGGCCGCGAGGAACGGCAGCTCGAAGCGGTAGGCGTCGATCTGCCAGGCGATCGAGACCTCCTTGGGGTCCCGGGTGCGCCGGGAGGGGACAACGGCGATGTCGTCGAACGCGTACGCCTTGCGGCCGCGCTTGCCGCGCCCGATCTCGATCTCAGTCACGTGTGTGGCCCTTTCCTACGGTCTACCCCACCCAGTATCCCCGACCGCCCGGAGTGGGCAGGGCGGGACCGCCGCACACGTCCGCCCCGGCGGCCCGGAACGACCGGACCACCGGGGCGGACGCCCGTCGCCGGGCCGGTCAGCGCCGGGAGTAGTTCGGCGCCTCGACCGTCATCTGGATGTCGTGCGGGTGGCTCTCCTTGAGGCCCGCCGCGGTGATCCGGACGAACCGGCCCTTGTCCTTCAGCTCCTGCACATCGGCCGAGCCGACGTAGCCCATGGAGGCGCGCAGGCCGCCGATGAGCTGGTGCGCCACGGACGCCAGCGGGCCGCGGTAGGGCACCTGGCCCTCGATGCCCTCGGGGACGAGCTTGTCCTCGGAGAGGACGTTGTCCTGGAAGTAGCGGTCCTTGGAGAAGGAGCGGGCCTGGCCGCGCGACTGCATGGCGCCCAGCGAGCCCATGCCGCGGTACGACTTGAACTGCTTGCCGTTGATGAAGACCATCTCGCCCGGCGACTCCTCGCAGCCCGCGAGCAGCGAGCCGAGCATCACCGTGTCGGCGCCGGCCGCGATCGCCTTGGCGATGTCGCCGGAGTACTGGAGGCCGCCGTCGCCGATGAGCGGCACCCCGGCCGGGCCACAGGCCTTGGCGGCCTCGAAGATCGCCGTCACCTGCGGTACGCCGATGCCCGCCACGACCCGGGTGGTGCAGATGGAGCCGGGGCCGACGCCGACCTTGACGCCGTCCACACCGGCGTCGATCAGCGCCTGGGCACCGTCCCGGGTGGCGACGTTGCCGCCGACCACGTCGACGGTGATGTTCGACTTGATCTTGGCGATCATGTCGAGGATGCCCCGGCTGTGGCCATGGGCACTGTCCACGACCAGGAAGTCGGCGCCGACCTCGACCAGCGCCTGGGCCCGGTCGTACGCCTCGTCGCCCACGCCCACGGCCGCGCCGACGATCAGCCGGCCCTCGGCGTCCTTGGCGGCGTTGGGGTACTGCTCGGCCTTGACGAAGTCCTTGACCGTGATCAGGCCCTTGAGCACGCCCTGGTCGTCGACGAGCGGCAGCTTCTCGATCTTGTGCCGGCGGAGCAGCTGCATGGCGTCCTCGCCGGAGATCCCGACCTTGCCGGTGACCAGCGGCATCGGGGTCATGACCTCGCGCACCTGACGGGTGCGGTCGAGCTCGAAGGCCATGTCGCGATTGGTGACGATGCCCAGCAGCCTGCCGGCGGGGTCGGTGACCGGGACGCCGCTGATGCGGAACTTGGCGCACAGCTCGTCGGCCTCGCGGAGCGTGGCGTCGGGCCGGACCGTGATCGGGTCGGTCACCATGCCGGACTCGGACCGCTTGACCAGGTCGACCTGGTTGGCCTGGTCCTCGATCGAGAGATTGCGGTGCAGCACTCCGACGCCGCCCTGGCGGGCCATGGCGATGGCCATCCGGGACTCGGTGACCTTGTCCATGGCGGCGGACAGCAGCGGGATGTTCACTCGTACGTTGCGGGAGACCCGCGACGAGGTGTCGACCGCGTTCGGGAGCACCTCGGAGGCGCCCGGCAGCAGCAGTACGTCGTCGTAGGTCAGCCCGAGCATCGCGAATTTCTCGGGCATTCCGTCGACGTTGTCAGTCATGACACCTTCCCCAATGCTCTTGCCCGGCGCGGACTCCCATGCTAACGGGCTTCTCAGGTGTCCCAACCCACGAGCGCTGAGGCCCGCGTCACTTGGACTTTCCTCCAAGATCTTCGGCGATCGAACCTCCGGGAGCGGGGCCGCCGACGACGGGCACCCGGCGGGGGGCCGTCACTGTTCGGCGAGCGCCCGGAGTCTGCTCAGCGCCCGGTGCTGGGCGACCCGCACCGCCCCGGGCGACATGCCGAGCATCTGCCCGGTCTCCTCGGCGGTCAGCCCCACCGCGACCCGCAGCAGCACGAGCTCCCGCTGGTTCTCCGGCAGATTGGCCAACAGCTTCTTGGCCCACTCGGCGTCACTGCTCAGCAGCGCGCGCTCCTCCGGCCCCAGGGAGTCGTCCGGCTGCTCCGGCATCTCGTCGGAGGGCACGGCCGTGCTGCCGGGGTGCCGCATGGCGGCGCGCTGGAGATCGGCGACCTTGTGGGCGGCGATGGCGAAGACGAAGGCCTCGAAGGGCCGGCCCGTGTCCCGATAGCGCGGCAGCGCGCACAGCACCGCCAGGCAGACCTCCTGCGCCAGGTCGTCCACGAAGTGCCGGGCGTCCCCGGGCAGCCGCGACAGCCTGGTGCGGCAGTAGCGCAGGGCCAGCGGGTGCACATGGGCCAGCAGATCGTGCGTGGCCCGCTCGTCGCCCTCCGCCGCGCGGTGGACGAGCGCGCCGATCTCCCCGGGGCCCGAGGCCATCGGGGCACTCTGGGGCTCGTCGTCGCGCATCGGTCCATGGTGCCTTGGCGCCCGGCGATCCGTGGCACCGCGTCCGTAGTTGTGCACCGAAGCGTTATGAGCAGGTGCGCCCGCTGTCATGTCGTGCGCCCTCCCCTTACTCCCGGCCGAGCCGTCCCCGAGGAACTCCATACCTCAAGGATGCGGCAGCGCGCGGGAAACCAACACAACGAGCCGGCGCACCCGTGTACCGCCTCGTGTTCCGCCCCGCCCGCCCCAGAGCGGGCGGGGCCCTCCACTCCCCCGCCGCACAGCACCCGATCGGCCTAGCGGACCAGGCCCCAGCGGAAACCGAGCGCGACGGCGTGCGCCCGGTCCGAGGCACCCAGCTTCTTGAACAGCCGGCGGGCGTGCGTCTTGACCGTGTCCTCGGAGAGGAAGAGCTCCCGGCCGATCTCGGCGTTCGACCGGCCGTGGCTCATCCCCTCGAGCACCTGGATCTCGCGCGCGGTGAGGGTGGGAGCGGCGCCCATCTCGGCGGACCGCAGCCGGCGCGGGGCCAGCCGCCAGGTGGGGTCGGCGAGGGCCTGGGTGACCGTGGCCCGCAGTTCGGCGCGCGAGGCGTCCTTGTGCAGATAGCCGCGGGCGCCGGCGGCCACCGCGAGCGCCACCCCGTCGAGGTCCTCCGCGACGGTGAGCATGATGATGCGCGCCCCGGGGTCGGCGGAGAGCAGTCGGCGCACGGTCTCGACCCCGCCGAGACCGGGCATGCGTACGTCCATCAGAATCAGGTCCGAACGGTCGGCGCCCCAGCGGCGGAGGACTTCCTCGCCGTTGGCCGCCGTCGTCACGCGCTCGACGCCGGGCACGGTCGCGACCGCGCGGCGGAGCGCCTCTCGGGCAAGCGGGGAGTCGTCGCAGACGAGGACGGATGTCATGGCCGTCCTCCGCAGCTGATGCGCGTCACCTTGAGCCTCCAGGCTGGTACGAATCGTCACCTGAGCGGTCGACCGCCTCGGACAAGCGCCCGAGTACTTGTTGCGTCAACCGCCTCCGCACTCTCAACGACGGTCACCCGAAAGAGTTACGGGGCCGTATCCGTCCCTCGAGCGCGGGTGACCCCACACCTTCGACACTCTACGTGACGAAACGCCTACCCGACAGTCACAGCGCGTCAACCGTCCAACGAGTCACTCTTTGCCCTGTTTGGCGGCTTTTCTTCCTCTGTGATGGTGTCTGAGGCTAGATTCGCAATGAGTCATATTTACATCTACTTACACAGCAGATGTACGGTCATGGGCAGTCCATCCACGCTGAACACACTTCCGAGCCAGCGAGCCCGTACGGTCTCGAGCTTCCGAAGGGGTTAGCAATGGCAGATTTCTCCCGCCTCCCCGGTCCCAACGCCGACCTCTGGGACTGGCAGCTCCTGGCCGCCTGCCGGGGCGTCGACAGCTCGCTGTTCTTCCACCCCGAAGGCGAACGCGGGGCGGCGCGGAGCGCCCGCGAGAACTCGGCGAAGGAGGTCTGCATGCGGTGCCCGGTCCGGGCCGAGTGCGCGGCCCACGCCCTCGCCGTGCGCGAGCCGTACGGCGTGTGGGGCGGCCTCACGGAGGACGAACGGGAAGAGCTGATGGGCAGGGCCAGGCACCGGGCGATCGCCGCGTCGGGCAACTGACGGCCCGGCGCGGCCGGCGCCGTTACGCGGGAGCGCCCCGCCCGGGGAACGTCCGGGCCGCCGCCCGCGCCAGCTCGTCGAGCATGGCGGCCACCGCGGGCACCCGGGCCAGGTCCGGCAGGGTCAGGGCGACGATCTCCCGGTGCACGGCCGGCTCCACGCGGACCGTCGCGGCCCCCTTGTGGCGCACCGACTCCAGCGCGAGCTCGGGCAGCACCGCGACGCCGAGGCCCGCGCCGACCAGGCCGATCACCGCGGGGTAGTCGTCGGTCGCGAAGTCGATCCGCGGGGTGAAGCCGGCGGACTCGCACACCTCCACCAGATGACGGCGGCAGCGCGGGCAGCCCGCGATCCAGGGCTCCTCCGCCAGCTCCTCGATCCCCACCCGTTCGGCGGAACCGAAGCGGTGGTTCTCGGGCACCAGCCCGATCAGCCGGTCCGTGAACAGCGGGCGGACCACAAGATCGTCCCAGTTCGCGTCCGCCGCCGGGTCGGCCCCGCGCACCTCGGGGTAGCGGAACGCCAGCGCGATGTCACAATCACCCGAACGGAGCAATTCCACCGAGCGTGTCGGCTCGGCCTCCACCAGCGAGACCCGGGTGGCGGGGTGGGCGGCGCGCATCTCGGCGAGGGCGCCGGGCACGAGGGTGGAGCTGCCGCTGGCGAAGGACACCAGGCGGACCCGCCCGGCGCGCAGCCCGGCGATGGCCGCGACCTCCTCCTCGGCGGCGGTGAGCCCGGCCAGGATGCCGGAGGCGTGCCGGACCAGGACCTCGCCCGCCTGGGTCAGCCGCATCTCGCGGCCGGTGCGGATCAGCAGCGGGGTGCCGGTGGACTGCTCCAGGGCCTTCATCTGCTGGCTGACGGCGGGCTGGGTGCAGCCCAGTTCACGCGCCGCGGCGGAGAACGAACCGCTGGCGGCGACCGCGCGCAGCACGCGGAGATGGCGGGCCTCGATCACGCGTTCCATGATAAGCGACGGTTTGAGCGGAGCCGCGAATCCTTGGCGCGGCTTTGATCGGGCCCGGCCCGCGCCCGTACCCCGCCGGGCACTACGGTTCGCCCATGACGACTGCATTGATTACGGGCGCGACGGCGGGCATCGGGGCGGCCTTCGCCCGTCGGCTGGCGGCGGACGGCCACAATCTGGTGCTGGTGGCGCGCGACACCGAGCGGCTGCGGGAGCAGGCGGCCGAGCTGCACGACCGGCACCGGATCGAGGCCGAGGTGCTCACGGCGGACCTGTCGACCGAGGAGGGGATCGCCTCGGTGGAGGCCCGGCTCTCCGACCCCCGCCACCCGGTCGACCTGCTCGTCAACAACGCCGGGTTCGGCAATCGCGGGCAGTTCCTGGAGGTCCCGATGGCCGACGAGCTGACCATGCTGAAGGTGCACTGCGAGGCGGTGCTGCGGCTCACGGCCGCGGCGGCGTCCGCGATGCGCGAGCGGCGGCGGGGCGGGGTGGTCAACGTCGCCTCGGTCGCGGCGTTCGTGCCGCGCGGCACGTACGGCGCCAGCAAGGCGTGGGTGGTGCAGTTCACCCAGGGCGCGGCCCGGGACCTGGCGGGCTCGGGGGTGCGGATGATGGCGCTGTGCCCCGGGTTCGTGCGGACCGAGTTCCACCAGCGGGCCGGCATGGACACCGGCAATGTGCCGGGGTGGCTGTGGCTGGACGCGGACCGGCTGGTCGCGGAGGCGATGCGGGACCTGGCGCGCGGCAGGACGCTCTCCATCCCGGACCCGCGGTACAAGGCGCTCGCCGGCCTGCTGAAGCTGGCGCCGCGCGGGGCGCTCAGCGGGGTGACCTCGCGGACCGGCCGGAAGTACGGGCCGCGCTGAGCCGCCGGCGCTCTCATGGGGCATTCCGGACTAACCTGGACGTATCGCCCCATGGTCGGGAGGCATGATGACGACGCCCAACAAGGCCACGGCCCGCCGCTTCTTCGACGAGGCGTTCTCCGGCGGGCGGCTGGAAGTGATCGACGAGCTGTTCACGGCCGACTACCGCGACCACGACCCGGCCAACGGGGACCGGCAGACGCGGGGCGCGGAGGCGCTGCGCCAGGAGGTCGCCGAGAACCGGGAGGCGTTCGACCTCACGTTCGTGGTCGAGGACCAGATCGCGGAGGGGGACGAGGTGCTGACCCGCTGGAGCTGTACGGGCACCCACCGGGGCGAGTTCCTCGGCGTGCCGCCCACGGGCGCCGAGGTCTCGATCACCGGGATGACGCTGTTCCGCTTCCGCGACGGGCGGATCGAGGAGGGCTGGTTCAACTGGGACACGCTGGGGCTGTTCCAGCAGATCGGCGCGGTGGAGACCTGACGCAGAACACGCCGGTGCCCGGCCCCCCGCTCGTCGCGGGGAGGCCGGGCACCGGCGTGAGTGCGGTCCTGACCGGAGGGTCAGTGCGCGTGGCCGTGGCCGTGACCGGCGTCGGCCGGCTCCTCCTCCTTCTTCTCCACCACGAGGGTCTCGGTGGTGAGCAGCAGGGAGGCGATGGACGCGGCGTTCTCCAGCGCGGAGCGGGTGACCTTGACCGGGTCGATGACGCCGGCCTTCACCAGGTCGCCGTACTCGCCGGTCGCGGCGTTGAAGCCCTGGCCCTTGTCGAGCTCCGCCACCTTGGAGGTGATGACGTAGCCCTCGAGGCCGGCGTTCTCGGCGATCCAGCGCAGCGGCTCGACGGCGGCGCGGCGGACGACGGCCACACCGGTGGCCTCGTCGCCCTGCTTGTCGAGGTTGCCCTCGAGCACCTTGACGGCGTGGACGAGCGCGGAGCCACCACCGGAGACGATGCCCTCCTCGACCGCGGCGCGGGTCGCGGAGATGGCGTCCTCCAGACGGTGCTTCTTCTCCTTGAGCTCGACCTCGGTCGCGGCGCCGACCTTGATCACGCACACGCCGCCGGCCAGCTTCGCGAGGCGCTCCTGGAGCTTCTCGCGGTCCCAGTCGGAGTCCGTGGCCTCGATCTCGGCCTTGATCTGGTTGATCCGGCCCTGCACGTCGTCGGAGCTGCCGGCGCCCTCGACGATGGTGGTGTCGTCCTTGGTGACGGTCACGCGGCGGGCGGAACCGAGCACGTCCAGGCCGACCTGGTCGAGCTTGAGGCCGACCTCCTCGGCGACGACGGTGGCGCCGGTGAGGGCGGCCATGTCGCCGAGCATCGCCTTGCGGCGGTCGCCGAAGCCGGGGGCCTTGACGGCCACGGCGTTGAAGGTGCCACGGATCTTGTTGACCACGAGGGTGGAGAGCGCCTCGCCCTCGACGTCCTCGGCGATGATCAGCAGCGGCTTGCTGGCGCCGGCCTGGATGACCTTCTCCAGCAGCGGCAGCAGGTCGGCGATGGCGGAGATCTTGCCCTGGTGGATCAGGATGTACGGGTCGTCGAGGACGGCCTCCATGCGCTCCTGGTCGGTCACCATGTACGGCGAGAGGTAGCCCTTGTCGAAGGCCATGCCCTCGGTGAAGTCGAGCTCCAGGCCGAAGGTGTTGGACTCCTCGACGGAGATGACGCCGTCCTTGCCGACCTTGTCCATCGCCTCGGCGATGAGCTCGCCGACCTGCTTGTCCTGCGCGGAGAGCGCGGCCACGGCGGCGATGTCCGACTTGGAGTCGATCGGGCGGGCGGTCGCCAGCAGCTCGTCGGAGACGGCCTTGACCGCGGCGTCGATGCCCTTCTTGAGGGCGGCCGGGGAGGCACCCGCGGCGACGTTGCGCAGACCCTCGCGGACCAGCGCCTGGGCCAGGACGGTGGCGGTGGTGGTGCCGTCACCCGCGATGTCGTTGGTCTTGGTCGCCACCTCCTTCACCAGCTGGGCGCCGAGGTTCTCGTGCGGGTCCTCGATCTCGATCTCACGGGCGATCGTGACACCGTCGTTGGTGATGGTCGGGGCGCCGAACTTCTTGTCGATGACGACGTTGCGGCCCTTGGGGCCGATGGTCACCTTGACGGTGTCGGCGAGCTTGTTGACGCCGCGCTCGAGGGCGCGACGGGCGTCCTCGTCGAACTTCAGGATCTTCGCCATGGGAGCTCTTCAGTCCTCTCAAACGAACTGCGCCCCGGCGCCCGGCTTTGGATGTCGCGGGAACCAGGGGCGCAGCACAAACAGCAGCTGGGGTGAACTACTTCTCGACGATCGCGAGCACGTCGCGCGCCGACAGGACGAGGTACTCGTCGCCGTTGTACTTCACCTCGGTGCCGCCGTACTTGCTGTAGAGCACGACGTCACCGACCTGGACGTCGAGCGGAAGACGGTTGCCGTCCTCGAAGCGGCCCGGGCCCACGGCCAGGACGACGCCCTCCTGGGGCTTCTCCTTGGCCGTGTCCGGAATGACCAGGCCCGAGGCCGTGGTCTGCTCGGCGTCGAGCGGCTGGACCACAATGCGGTCCTCGAGCGGCTTGATGGCAACCTTGGAGCTGGCGGTCGTCACGATCCGACCTCCCCCTTCGGAGATCTCGCGGGGTCTTATGTCTGGGGTGGCGACCAAGAAGATCCGTCGTCGCGGGTGCCGGATCTGCCCGTCGCGCGTTGCGTTGGCACTCCCTGTTGGAGAGTGCCAACGCCGACATTATGACGCGGTTAGCACTCAGTCAACTAGAGTGCCAACGCGTCCGCCGCCGGGGCCGGGCTCTCGGCCTGTCGTTCCCCTGATCGCTCCCCCGGGAGCCGGCCCCCGACCCCCGGTGAACCGGCCCCTGATCCCCGGTGAACCGGGGTCTGATCCCCGCGGGGCCGGACCCCTGATCCCCGCGGGACCGGGCCCTCAGAGGTAGTCCTCCAGCCGCGCGACGGCGAAGCCCTGCTCGGTGGCGGTGCGCAGCACCCTGCGCACCATGTCGGTCATGGAGCCGCCCCACTGCCCGCGGCCGCGGAAGTGGGTGAGGATGATGTCGCCCGGCCGCAGCTCCGGCGGGGACTTCCGGAACTCGATCCGGTCGGGGAACGCCTCCTGGGCCCAGAGCGGCACCACCCGCACCCCGCAGGACCGCGCCGCGCGCAGGGTGTCCGCGTCGTAGCTGCCGTACGGCGGGCGGAACAGCGTCGTCGACTCGCCGAACTCCAGCCGCAGGTTCCGCTGCTGCTCGCAGATCTCGTGGCGCTGGTCCTCGTACGGCAGCTTGCGCAGGTCGTGGTGGTTGAGGGTGTGGTTGTGCATGCCGGCGAGGCCCAGCCGGTGCTGCTCGCGGAAGTACCCGTAGTCCTCGCGCGCGAGGTAGTCGGTGAGGAAGGCGCTGAACGGCACCCGCAGCTCCCGCATCATGCGGGTCAGCTCCGGGTCTTTCTCCGCGCCGTCGTCGATCGTCAGGAAGACGACACGGTCGTGGGTGGGCACCCGGGTGATCACCGGCGGCAGCCCGTCACCGACGGACAGCCCCTCCTCGGTGGCCGGCCTCGGCTTGACGATCGGCGGCGCGGGCGGGCGCAGCGGCGGCTCCTCCAGGCCCCAGCGCCGGGCGATCTCGTACCGCTCGGACTCGGCCTCGGCCCACAACTGGTCGGCGTACGCGGCGAGGGCGCGGGCGGGAGCGGAGCGGATGACCGGTGGTACGGCGGCTCCTCCAGGCCCCAGCGCCGGGCGATCTCGTACCGCTCGGACTCGGCC
>NZ_JBPQTV010000219.1:0-10796 GCF_051386515.1 Streptomyces sp. URMC 123
GGCGGGGAGGCCGTCGGCGAGGGGGCGTGGGCCCCGGATACCGCCCCGCGCCGGAGGCGGGGGGCGGGCGGTACTGTGACCCGCCGTGAGCACCTTCATCTGGATCGCGGTCGCGCTGCTCCTCATCGGGGTCTATCTGAGCTGGACCGCGGGGCGGCTGGACCGGCTCCACACCCGTATCGACGCGGCCCGGGCCGCGCTCGACGCCCAGTTGCTGCGGCGGGCCTCGGTCACCCTGGAGCTGGCCACCTCCGGCGTGCTGGACCCGGCCGCCTCGATCGTGCTCTATCAGGCCGCGCACGCGGCCCGGCAGGCGGAGGAGGAGCAGCGGGAGGTCGCCGAGAGCGAGCTCAGCCAGGCGCTGCGGGCGGTGTTCGGGGAGCCCGCGCAGGTGGAGGCCGTGCTGCAGGCGCCGGGCGGCGAGGAGACGGCGGGCGAACTGGCCGCGGCCGTACGCCGGGTGCCGATGGCCCGGCGGTTCCACAACGACGCCGTACGGGCGGCCCGGGCGCTGCGCCGCCACCGTACGGTGCGCTGGTTCCGGCTGGCGGGGCACGCCCCGTTCCCGCTCGCCGTCGAGATGGACGACGAGCCGCCGGCGGCCCTCGTGGAGCGCGCGGGCCGCTGAGGCGACCACGACCACGACTCCGTGGAACCGGCGCGCGGGGGCGGGCCACCGCGCGCCCCCGCGCGCCCCGCCCGCCGCCCACGGTCGCGGTCCACTCGGGTCAAATTGGCCCTTGTCGCCGCACCCGCACGCCCGGTTTTGTCAGTGATGGCGTACCAATCCCACGCACCTGGACCGGATGGCCGGTCCTGGTCGCATATCGAACGGGCCTACGATGGGCTCGTCGCACGTTTCGTCATCGAGTGAGGTCAAACCGTGTCCACCACGCCCCCCAGCACGTCCGCAACCGCTTCCGAGACCGGCACGGCGCGCGTCAAGCGCGGCATGGCCGAGCAGCTCAAGGGCGGCGTGATCATGGATGTCGTCACCCCGGAGCAGGCGAAGATCGCCGAGGACGCCGGTGCGGTGGCCGTCATGGCGCTCGAGCGGGTCCCGGCCGACATCCGCAAGGACGGCGGCGTGGCCCGGATGTCGGACCCCGACATGATCGAGGGCATCATCAACGCCGTCTCCATCCCGGTGATGGCCAAGTCCCGCATCGGCCACTTCGTCGAGGCCCAGGTCCTCCAGGCGCTCGGCGTGGACTACATCGACGAGTCCGAGGTCCTCACCCCGGCCGACGAGGTCAACCACAGCGACAAGTGGGCCTTCACCACCCCCTTCGTCTGCGGTGCCACCAATCTGGGCGAGGCCCTGCGCCGCATCGCCGAGGGCGCCGCCATGATCCGCTCCAAGGGCGAGGCCGGCACCGGCAACGTCGTCGAGGCCGTGCGCCACATGCGCCAGATCCGCGCCGACATCCGCCGCCTGACCACCCTGGACGAGACGGAGCTGTTCGTCGCCGCGAAGAACCTGCAGGCGCCGTACGAGCTGGTCAAGGAGGTCGCGACGCTCGGCAAGCTGCCGGTCGTGCTGTTCTCCGCCGGTGGCGTCGCCACCCCGGCCGACGCCGCGCTGATGATGCAGCTCGGCGCCGAGGGCGTCTTCGTCGGCTCCGGCATCTTCAAGTCCGGCGACCCGGCCCAGCGCGCCGCCGCCATCGTGAAGGCCACCACCTTCTACGACGACCCCAAGGTGATCGCGGACGTCTCCCGTGGCCTGGGCGAGGCCATGGTCGGCATCAACTGCGACACCCTCCCCGAGACCGAGCGCTACGCCAACCGCGGCTGGTAGTCGCCGCGCGGCAGCGGACACCGCCGGGAGCGCCGGCGCCCGCCCGCTCACGACCCCGACGGGCGGCCCGCCGATCTCCGGTGGGCCGCCCCGGCCGTTGGTGACCCGTATCCGTCCGCGGTCCGCCCGCCCCAGTGATCCGAGAGGCAACCCCGTGTCCAGCAGCACCCCCGTCATCGGCGTCCTCGCCCTCCAGGGCGACGTCCGCGAGCACCTCGTCGCCCTCGCCGAGGCCGACGCCCTGGCCCGCCCCGTGCGGCGGCCGGAGGAACTCGCCGAGGTCGACGGCCTCGTGATACCCGGCGGCGAGTCCACGACCATGTCCAAGCTCGCGGTCATCTTCGGCATGCTGGAGCCGCTGCGCGAGCGGGTCCGGGCCGGCATGCCGGTCTACGGCACCTGCGCCGGTATGATCATGCTCGCGGAGAAGATCCTGGACGGCCGCGAGGACCAGGAGACCGTCGGCGGCATCGACATGATCGTGCGCCGCAACGCCTTCGGGCGGCAGAACGAGTCCTTCGAGGCGGCGGTCGACATCGCCGGCGTCGGCGGCGGCCCGGTCGAGGGCGTGTTCATCCGCGCCCCCTGGGTGGAGTCCGTGGGCGCCCGGGCCGAGGTGCTCGCCACGCACGGAGGCCATATGGTCGCCGTACGGCAGGGCAACGCGCTCGCCACGTCCTTCCACCCGGAGCTCACCGGCGACCACCGGGTGCACCGGTACTTCGTCGACATGGTGCGGGCGGCGGACGAGCGGCGCGCGCCGGCCGGCGCCACCGGTCAGGGCGGGGCGCCGGGCGAGGCCCGGTAGGATCTCCCAAGTTCGTTTTCGTCGGGTCACTGAATGGAGCCAGGCTGTGTCCGGCCACTCTAAGTGGGCAACCACCAAGCACAAGAAGGCCGTGATCGATGCCAAGCGCGGCAAGCTCTTCGCCAAGCTGATCAAGAACATCGAGGTCGCGGCACGCACCGGGGGTGCCGACCCCGACGGCAACCCCACCCTCTACGACGCCATCCAGAAGGCGAAGAAGAGCTCCGTTCCCAACAAGAACATCGACAGCGCGGTCAAGCGCGGCGCGGGTCTCGAGGCGGGCGGCGCCGACTACGAGACGATCATGTACGAGGGCTACGGCCCCAACGGTGTCGCGGTGCTCATCGAGTGCCTCACCGACAACCGCAACCGCGCCGCCTCGGACGTGCGGGTCGCGATGACCCGCAACGGCGGTTCGATGGCCGACCCCGGCTCCGTCTCGTACCTCTTCAACCGCAAGGGCGTCGTCATCGTCCCCAAGGGCGAGCTCACCGAGGACGACGTGCTGGGCGCGGTGCTGGACGCGGGCGCCGAGGAGGTCAACGACCTCGGGGAGACCTTCGAGGTCATCAGCGAGGCCACGGACCTGGTCGCGGTGCGCACCGCGCTCCAGGAGGCCGGCATCGACTACGACTCGGCCGAGGCCAACTTCGTCCCCACCATGCAGGTGGAGCTGGACGAGGAGGGCGCGCGCAAGATCTTCAAGCTGATCGACGCGCTGGAGGACAGCGACGACGTGCAGAACGTCTTCGCCAACTTCGACGTCTCCGACGACGTGATGGCGAAGGTCGACGCGTAACAGGCGGTGCCGCGCGGCGCGTCGACACGGCAGCGCCACGGCAGCGCCACGGCCGTGACACCGACGGGCCGACGGGACACACCCGTCGGCCCGTCGGTCGTGTGCGGCGTTGTCGGTGGCGCCCGCTAACCTCCAGGAACAGGTGACCGAAGGACCGAGCGGAGGGGGCGCGATGCGCGTGCTGGGGGTGGACCCGGGGCTGACCCGGTGCGGCATCGGCGTGGTCGAGGGCGTGCCGGGCCGCCCCCTGACGATGCGGGGGGTCGGCGTCATCCGTACGCCCGCCGACGCCGAGACGGCCGACCGCCTGGTCCTCGTCGAGCAGGGCATGGAGCGCTGGCTGGACGAGCACCGGCCCGAATACGTGGCGGTGGAGCGCGTGTTCAGCCAGCACAACGTGCGCACCGTGATGGGCACCGCGCAGGCCAGCGCGGTGGCGATGCTCTGCGCCGCCCGGCGCGGACTGCCGGTGGCCCTGCACACGCCCAGCGAGGTCAAGGCCGCCGTCACCGGCTCCGGCCGGGCCGACAAGGCGCAGGTCCAGGCGATGGTGACGCGGCTGCTGCGGCTGGCCGAGCCGCCCCGGCCGGCCGACGCCGCCGACGCCCTGGCGCTGGCCATCTGTCACATCTGGCGGGCGCCGGCTCTCAACCGGCTCCAGCGGGCGCACGCCGCGGCCCGTCGACCCCCCGCGAGCGCCGCCCGGCCGCTCGCCGGCGCGGCCCCCCGGGCCGTGCCCCGCACCCCGTCCCAGCCTGGAGAATCGGCCCAGTGATCGCCTTCGTCAGCGGCCCCGTCGCCGCGCTCGCCCCGGACACCGCCGTCGTCGAGGTCGGCGGCATCGGCATGGCCGTGCAGTGCACCCCGAACACCCTCTCCGGTCTGCGGGTCGGACAGCACGCCCGGCTCGCCACCTCCCTCGTCGTGCGGGAGGAGTCCCTCACGCTCTACGGCTTCGCCGACGACGACGAGCGCCAGGTCTTCGAACTCCTCCAGACCGCCAGCGGCGTCGGGCCCCGGCTCGCGCAGGCGATGCTCGCCGTGCACGCGCCGGACGCGCTGCGGACCGCCGTCGCCCAGGGCGACGAGAAGGCGCTCACGGCCGTGCCCGGCATCGGCAAGAAGGGCGCCCAGCGGCTGCTGCTGGAGCTCAAGGACCGGCTCGGCGCACCGGTCGGCACCGGCGGCGCCGCGCGCGTGGGCGCGCCCGTCACCGCCGGCTGGAGCGACCAGCTGCACGCCGCCCTCATCGGACTCGGCTATGCCACCCGCGAGGCCGACGAGGCGATCGCGGCCGTCACCCCGCAGGCGGAGGCGGCCCTGGCCGAGGGCGGCACCCCGCAGGTGGGCGCGCTGCTGCGGGCCGCCCTGCAGACGCTCAACCGCGCGCGATGAGGTGATGACGTGACGAGCCGACCGCGCGGGCGGGCGCGGCCGGGCCACCGGCGAGGACCGGACCACCGAGGGCCGGAGCGCCCCGTACGCCCCCACCGCCCGCAGAACACCGCACACGAAACGCGAGGCCGAAGCCGTGACCTGGGATGACATGGGACCGACGACCGAGGGGACCCCGGACGGCCGGCTCGTCGGCGCCCTCGCCGACGGCGACGACCAGGCCGTCGAGGCGGCCCTGCGCCCCAAGGACCTGGGCGAGTTCATCGGCCAGGAGCGGGTGCGCGAGCAGCTCGACCTCGTGCTGCGGGCGGCGCGCCAGCGCGGCGGCACCGCCGACCACGTCCTGCTCTCCGGCGCCCCCGGCCTGGGCAAGACCACCCTCTCCATGATCATCGCGGCCGAGATGGGCGCCCCCATCCGGATCACCTCCGGCCCCGCGATCCAGCACGCCGGCGACCTCGCCGCCATCCTCTCCTCGCTCACCGAGGGCGAGGTCCTCTTCCTGGACGAGATCCACCGCATGTCCCGGCCCGCCGAGGAGATGCTGTACATGGCGATGGAGGACTTCCGGGTCGACGTGATCGTCGGCAAGGGCCCCGGCGCCACCGCCATCCCCCTGGAGCTGCCGCCCTTCACCCTGGTCGGCGCCACCACCCGGGCCGGCCTGCTGCCGCCGCCCCTGCGCGACCGCTTCGGCTTCACCGGCCACATGGAGTTCTACGAGCCGGCCGAGCTGGAGCGCGTCATCCACCGCTCGGCCCGGCTGCTGGACGTGGAGGTCGAGCCCGAGGGCGCCGCGGAGATCGCCGGCCGCTCCCGGGGCACCCCCCGGATCGCCAACCGGCTGCTGCGCCGGGTGCGGGACTACGCCCAGGTCAAGGCGGACGGCGTGATCACCCGTGAGGTGGCCGCCACCGCCCTGGGGGTGTACGAGGTGGACGGCCGCGGTCTCGACCGGCTCGACCGCGCGGTGCTCGGCGCGCTGCTCAAGCTCTTCGGCGGCGGCCCGGTGGGGCTCTCCACGCTGGCGGTGGCCGTGGGGGAGGAGCGGGAGACGGTGGAGGAGGTGGCCGAGCCCTTCCTGGTCCGCGAGGGTCTGCTGGCCCGCACCCCGCGGGGCCGCGTCGCCACTCCCGCCGCCTGGGCCCACCTCGGTCTCACGCCCCCGGAACGGGCCGGAGGTGGCGCCGGGCAGCAGGGCCTGTTCGGAGTGTGACGGCGCGGGGGCTCGCCCGCTCAGGAACCCCGGTGCCATGCTGGGCGTTGTTCCATTGGCGCGGACTCGCTTAGACTCCGCCGATGCCGTCCGTCAAGGGCGGTATGCCCACCCCCGTAGACCAGGCCGCGTCCCCCCGCGGTCGTGCGAAGGAAACTCCGTCCCGTGAATATCGTGACTCTCCTCCCGTTCATCGTGCTCATCGGGGCCATGTTCCTGATGACCCGGTCGGCCAAGAACAAGCAGCGCCAGGCCGCCCAGATGCGCGACCAGATGCAGCCGGGCACCGGTGTCCGGACGATCGGCGGCATGTACGCCACGGTCAAGGAGGTCCACCACGACACCGTCCTCCTCGAGGTCGCCCCGGGCGTCCACGCCGTGTTCGCCAAGAACTCCGTCGGTGCCGTCCTCGAGGACGAGGAGTACCAGCGGATCGTCCACGGCGGTGGGGACGACGCCGAGGTCGCGGTGCCGGACGACGCGTCGTCGCTGACCGCCACCGACGAGACCCCGGCCGCCCCGATCGCCCCCGCCGACCCGGCCGCCACCGACAGCCCCCGGATCGACCTGGGCAAGCCGGAGGCGTCCGCCGACGAGAAGGCCGACGCGAAGGGCGCCGCCGGAACCGAGGCGAAGAAGGCGAAGGACGCTCCGGCCGACGCGGCCGAGGACGGCAAGAAGACCGACGGCGACACCGGCACGAAGTAGTCCCCACCGGCCCGCGGCCGCTTTCGGCGATATCTTCTCCAAGGAAATTTGATATTGCCGTGAGCGGTTCCGCGGTCCTCCCAGGACGGTCCGGGCTCCGGCGGGGCAGCGCCCCACTACACTTCGTGGCCGCCCGCGCACAGCCGGGGCGGGACGGTTGGACAGGAGAATCGAGAAGGTGGCAGCACCGAAGAAGGGCCGAAGGTCCGCCGGTGGCCAGGGTCGGCCGGGGCGCGTCCTGGCCCTGATCCTGATCGCGATGGTGGCCCTGACCGGGGGGATGTTCCTCTCCGGGCACACCACCCCGCGACTGGGCATCGACCTCGCGGGCGGTACGAGCATCACGCTCACGGCGAAGAACCAGCCGGGCAAGAAGGACGCGATCAACCCGACCAATATGAACACCGCGGTCGCGATCATCGACCGCCGGGTCAACGGTCTGGGCGTGTCCGAGGCCGAGGTGCAGACCCAGGGCGACCGGAACATCATCGTCAACATCCCCAAGGGGACCGACGAGGACCAGGCCCGCAAGCAGGTCGGCACCACCGCCCAGCTCTTCTTCCGGCCCGTGCTGGCCGTCACCGCGGGCGCCCCCGAGCCGGCGCCCTCCGCCGGTGCCACCAGCGGCGCGGACCAGGGCAAGCCCTCCGGCGCCCCCTCCGCGACCCCGTCGGGCTCCGCCTCGCCGGGCTCCACCGGCTCCTCCGCCAAGCCCTCCGGCTCCGCGTCGCCCTCCGCGACCACCCAGGGCCGCGCCGTCACCGACGCCCTGAAGGCCACCGCCACCCCCTCGGCCAACGCCTCCGGCACCCCGTCGGGCAGCCCCTCGGGCAAGCCCTCGACCGACCCCAAGGCGGCCGCGCAGCCCACCCCGCCGCCCCCGCCGGGTCAGCCGAACATCCCCGCCGACCTCCAGAAGAAGTTCACCGAGCTCGACTGCTCCCAGCCCGAGCAGCGCCTCAAGGCGGCCGAGGGCGTCAAGCCCGGTGACAGCACCGTCGCGTGCAGCCGGGACGGCGCGGAGAAGTACCTCCTGGGCCCCGCCGCCGTCGAGGGCACGGACGTCGACGACGCCAAGGCCGGCCTCGACACCCAGCGCGGCGCCGGCTGGATCGTCCAGCTCGACTTCAACGACAAGGGCTCCAAGAAGTTCGCCGACGTCACCGGCAAGCTCGCGGCCCAGCCCGACCCGCAGAACCGGTTCGCGATCGAGCTGGACGGCCAGGTCGTCTCCGCGCCCTCCGTCAACGGTCCGATCGTCGGCGGCAACGCCGAGATCTCCGGCGGCTTCCAGCAGCCGGAGGCCGAGGACCTGGCCAACATGCTCTCCTTCGGCGCCCTGCCGCTGAGCTTCGAGGAGTCCAGCGTCACCACCGTCTCCGCCGCGCTCGGCGGGGAGCAGCTCAAGGCGGGCCTGATCGCCGGCGCCATCGGCCTCGCCCTCGTGGTGATCTACCTGGTGGTCTACTACCGCGGCCTGGCCCTGGTGGCCCTGCTCTCCCTGCTGGCCTCGGCGATCCTCACCTACACGATCATGACCCTGCTCGGCCCGGCCATCGGCTTCGCGCTGAACCTGCCGGCCGTCTGCGGCGCCATCGTCGCGATCGGCATCACCGCCGACTCCTTCATCGTCTACTTCGAGCGCATAAGGGACGAGATCCGCGAGGGCCGCACCCTGCGCCCCGCGGTCGAGCGCGGCTGGCCCCGCGCCCGGCGCACCATCCTCGTCTCCGACTTCGTGTCCTTCCTCGCCGCGGCCGTGCTCTTCGTGGTCACCGTCGGCAAGGTCCAGGGCTTCGCCTTCACGCTCGGCCTGACCACCCTCCTCG
This sequence comes from Streptomyces sp. URMC 123, assembly GCF_051386515.1. Lineage (NCBI taxonomy): Bacteria > Bacillati > Actinomycetota > Actinomycetes > Kitasatosporales > Streptomycetaceae > Streptomyces > Streptomyces sp. URMC 123. The sequence goes on from NZ_JBPQTV010000219.1 coordinate 8,557, forward strand.
ACGTCGTCGTGGTCTTCTTCTTCACCAAGCCGCTGATGACGCTGCTGGCCCGGCGGAAGTTCTTCGCCGACGGCCACCCCTGGTCCGGTCTCGACCCCCAGCGGCTCGGCGCCCGCCCGCCGCTGCGCCGGGGCCGCCGCTCGACCGCCGTTCCCACCGACCCGAAGGAGGCGTGAGATGTCGCGACTCGGCAACATCGGCGCCCGGCTGTACCGCGGTGAGGTCGGTTACGACTTCGTCGGCAAGCGGATGATCTGGTACGGCATCTCTGTCCTGATCACGATCACGGCGATCGTCGGCCTCGGTGTCCGCGGCCTCAACATGGGCATCGAGTTCTCCGGCGGCGCGGTCTTCACCACCCCGAAGACCGCCGTCTCCGAGGCCAAGGCCCGCGAGCAGGCCGAGGAGGCCTCCGGCCACCCGGCCATCGTCCAGAAGCTCGGCAACGGCACGCTGCGCATCCAGATCAGCGACGTCGACACCGAGAAGTCCGACCAGATCCGCCAGGAGCTGGCCAAGGACTTCGGCATGCAGGCCAAGGACATCAACGCCGAGCTGGTCGGTCCCAGCTGGGGCGAGCAGATCGCCAACAAGGCCTGGCTGGGCCTGGGCATCTTCATGGCCCTGGTGGTGGTCTATCTCGCCATCGCCTTCGAGTGGCGCATGGCGGTGGCCGCCCTCATCGCCCTGATCCACGACCTCACCATCACCGTCGGCGTCTACGCCCTGGTGGGCTTCGAGGTCACCCCCGGCACCGTCATCGGTCTGCTGACGATCCTCGGCTACTCCCTCTACGACACCGTCGTCGTCTTCGACGGTCTGAAGGAGGCGTCGAAGGACATCACCAAGCAGACCCGCTGGACGTACAGCGAGATCGCCAACCGCAGCCTCAACAGCACCCTGGTGCGCTCCATCAACACCACCGTGGTGGCCCTGCTCCCGGTCGCCGGCCTGCTCTTCATCGGCGGCGGCTTCCTGGGCGCGGGCATGCTGAACGACATCTCGCTCTCGCTGTTCGTCGGCCTGGCCGCCGGCGCCTACTCCTCGATCTTCATCGCCACCCCGCTGGTGGCGGACCTCAAGGAGCGCGAGCCGCAGATGAAGGCGCTGGCCAAGCGGGTGCGGGCGAAGCGCGCCGCCGCGTCGGCCAAGGGCGAGAGCGAGGGCGGCACGGACGGGGCGCGGGGCGCCGACCCCGAGGACGCGCGGGACGAGGCGACCGCCGCGGGCGCCCTCGGCCGGCAGTCCGCCGGGCCCGCCACCGCGGAGCCGGGCCGGGCCCGCGGCCGCGGCCGGACCCCGGGCCAGCACCGATGAGCGCCGTGAGCGTGGACCCGGAGCTCCGCGATCTGCTGCTCGGGCGCATCCGGGACGTGCCCGACCACCCCAAGCCCGGGGTGACCTTCAAGGACATCACCCCGCTGCTGGCCGACCCGGTCGCCTTCCGGGCGCTCACCGGCGCCCTGGCCGAGCTGTGCCGGCGCAACGGCGCCACCAAGGTCGTCGGGCTGGAGGCCCGGGGCTTCATCCTGGCCGCGCCGGTCGCGGTGGAGGCCGGGCTGGGCTTCGTTCCCGTGCGCAAGGCCGGAAAGCTGCCGGGCGCGACGCTGTCCCAGGCGTACGAGCTGGAGTACGGGCACGCCGAGATCGAGATCCACGCCGAGGACCTGGCCCTCGGCGACCGGGTCATGGTCATCGACGACGTGCTCGCCACCGGGGGCACGGCCGAGGCCTCGCTGGAGCTCATCCGGCGGGCCGGGGCCCGGGTCGCCGGGGTCGCCGTCCTGATGGAGCTGGCCTTCCTCGACGGCCGCGCCCGCCTCGCGGGCGCCCTCGACGGCGCCCCGCTGGAGGCGCTGATCACCGTCTGACGACGCCGGGCGCCGCCGGGCGGACGGGACGGCGACGCCACGATCCAGGGCCGGGCGGGCCCCCGGGGAACACCGGGGGCCCGCCCGGCGCTATGTTCGATGCCCGCCGGGAACCGAGGGCCACCTCGGTCGAGTCGATACCATGGGCACCCCGGGCCTGATCGGGGGCCGGAATTCCCCTCCTCGCCCCTGCCGGCCGGAGGGGCCCACTCGAAGGAGTGCTCTTGCCAGACGAGGCCCAGCCGCTCAACGCCGCGCAATCCGAGAAGCCGGACGCCGAGGCCGCAGCGGCTCAGACGCCTGCCGGACGGCAGCCCGGCGCGGCGAGGCCCCAGGACCGGCAGGGCCCCCGGTGGCGAGCACGTCGTC
>NZ_JBPQTV010000220.1:0-10691 GCF_051386515.1 Streptomyces sp. URMC 123
GACGGGACCGACGGGGGCAGCGGGGGAACCGACGGGGGCGTCGGCGAGGGTGTGGGCGGCGCTCATGGCAGCAGGACCTCCCGGCCATTGCTCCAGAGCCGGCCGCCGCAGACGCCGTCGAACCAGGTGTTCGCGGGGTCGACGGTCCGAAGGCACGGCTCGACGATGGGACAGGTGTTGCACGCCCGCAACGCGGGCTGGGCCTCGGCGCGGCGCCGGGCGAAGACGCTGGTCATCGGGAGGGCGGCGCAGCGGGCATCGGCCCGCCAGTCGAACGCCTCTGGGTCGTGCTGATGCATGGGCACTCCGTGCGGACTCCGAAGGAAGGGGCATCGGGCGGAGTGGGGGGAGGAGTTCCGGAACAGACATTCGAACGTCTTTGCGAAGCCAGAAGAATCCTCCCATGTTGCGCGCTCGCAAGCAACTAGAAATTTCTTCACCGCACCTCCACAGCGCGGTTGTTGGGCCGGATGCCCTCACGCAACGTGCACATTTCGCTCGCGCACGCGCGTTACCCTGGTGCGGGATGGAGGGAGCGGACCCGTATGAAGGACACCCTGGAGGAGTTCGCAGCCTGGATGGAGGACCTGATGAGGTCCCGGGGCTACGACATCGACCACCCACGCGGCGGCGGCCGGTCCAAGGTCGCCGACGACGCGGGCGTGCACCGCGCCGCGGTGACCCGGCTGTTGCAACGTCAGAGCATGCCCGATCTCGCGACCATGCGCGGGCTCGCCCGCGCGCTGGACGTCCCCGTGCGGGACGTGCTGATCAGGTCCGGAAAGATGACCGAGGACGACCTTCCGATACCGGTGACATACGCTCAGCGCAGCACAGCGAGGCACCGGACCATCACGCTGGAGGAGGCGGCCGAACTGCTCGGGGTCCCCGAGGATCGGCGCGCGCTCTTCCTGCAGGTGGCGGCTCCGTTCCTGCCGTCGGAAGAGGGGACGTCCCAGGCTCAGCGGCGGAGGGCGGGCACCGGCTGAGGAAGAGAAGCAGGGGGTACGCATGGGCAGCGACGGGGGCACGGCGGAACACCGCCGTCCCGAGGACGTTCCGGACTCCTCTGCCATCGGTTCCCGTGACTCCGTCACCGGCCGGCCGGGCGCCGCACAGGCGCAGGCCGGCCAGGCACGGGCCGACCGCCAGGCGCCCGCCGATCAGCACCAGAGGCAGGCCGACCACCAGCGGGCGGCGGCCGGCGGGGGCTCGGCCATCACGCTCGACAGCCGCGAACTCGCGGCGTTACTCCTGGAGATGGGCCGCGCGGCCACATCGGGCGAGCTCGGCGTCTACCGCCGCGAGGAGCTCGAGGAGGCCCGCGAGGAGGGCTACGCCCAGGGCTGGCAGGACGCGATGAACCACCTCGCGGAGCAGGAGTCGGGCGACTCCCGCCCCTCCACGCTGGCCGACGTCATCGCGCTCATCGACTCCCCGCTGCCGGGGCCGCGCGCGAGCGAACTGCGCTCCCAGGAACCGCTGATGCCCCACCGCAAACGCAAACCGGGCGAACGCTCCGGCTGACGAAACGTTTTCCCTGCGGCGGCTCGTCTGCTCACGCGCCGGCGACCCCCCGTTTCCCTGTCGGCTGCTCCCCCGCGCCATGCGCCGTACGCCGCCGTGCGCGAGCCCGCTTCCTCCGGTGCGGCGGGCCTTCCGATGAGCCACCACAGCCGGCGGCTCACCCTTGCGGGGCGGCCCGGTCCCGAGCGACGCCCTGTTGTCAGGGCGCCCGTTTACCATGCAGTTATCGGATCGGCGAAGGGACACGGCATGAGTACGGGTGTTCAAAACGATCTGCGAAACGGCGCCGAGCAGGCCGCAGAGGTGCTCAAGGGCTTCAAGGTCGAAGTCGTGGGGGACAGAATCATCGTGACGCCGCAAAGCAGCATCCAAAGTTGGACGATCTTCGAAATTCAAGCGGCGGCGCGGTCAGCCGGTCTCGAGATGTCCCGTCTGCTCTCCGATGTGCTGATCCACTTCCCTGGTGAGGCCGATCGGGTCCCTGATGTGAGCATCCTCGCCGACGGTGCGGAGGAGCCTTACACCTTCGAGGACGTTCTCGCGGCCATAGAGATCGTCTCTTCCCGGAACGACGGCAACGATTACGCGATCAAGCGCAAGCAGTACGCCCGCTTCGGCATTCCGACCTATCTCATCGTCGACCCCTTCCGCGGCGAGTGCGACCTGCTGACGCGACCGCGGGGCGAGGACTACACCGCGCAGGTGACGTACACCTATGGCGAGACCATCCCCCTGCGATTGCCGGACGGCAGTGAGGTCCGGATTCCGACGGGGACGTTCCGGCGGCGGGACTGAGGGGCCGTCGGTCAGATCAGGCCGTGTTCGGTCAGGTAGTCGAGCTGGGCGCGGACCGAGAGTTCCGCCGCGGGCCAGAGGGCGCGGTCGACGTCGGCGTAGACATGGGCCACGACCTCGGGGGCCGTGCGGTAGCCGTTCTCCACGGCCGTCTCCACCTGGGCCAGCCGGTTCGCCCGGTGCGCGAGGTAGTACTCGACCACGCCCCGCGCGTCGGTCAGCACCGGGCCGTGGCCCGGCAGCACGGTCGTCACCCCCTCGTCGACCGCCAGGGAGCGCAGCCGCCGCAGCGAGTCCAGATAGTCGCCGAGCCGCCCGTCCGGGTGGGCGACGACCGTCGTCCCCCGGCCCAGCACCGTGTCACCGGTGAGGACCGCCGCGTCCGCCGGGAGGTGGAAGCAGAGCGAGTCCGCGGTGTGGCCGGGCGTCGGGACCACCCGCAGCTCGAGGCCGCCGGTGGTGATCACGTCCCCCGCGCCCAGGCCCTCGTCGCCGAGCCGCAGCGCCGGGTCCAGCGCCCGTACGGCCGTGCCCGTCAGCTCCGCGAAGCGGGCCGCGCCGCCGGAGTGGTCCGGGTGGCCATGGGTGAGCAGCGTCAGCGCCACCCGCTTGCCCGCCTGCTCGGCCGCCGCGACGACCGCGCGCAGATGGCCCTCGTCGAGCGGTCCGGGGTCGACGACCACCGCGAGCTCGGAGTCCGGCTCGGCCACGATCCAGGTGTTCGTGCCGTCCAGCGTCATCGGAGAGGGGTTGGGCGCCAGCACGCACAGGGCCCGGTCGGTGGCCCTGCCGCCGAGCGCGCCCTCGCGCGGCCGGCCCGGGAGGGTGTTCGCGTACGTCATGACTCCACTCCTCGCGCCGCGTCGGCCGCGCCGGCGCCATCGCTGTCCGCCGCCTCGGCGGCTCCGTCGGCCGGACCCCCGCCGCCGGCGCGCGCTGTCGCCCCGGCCGGGATCGTCTTCGTGAATTCCTCGTGTCCGGGCCAGCTCAGCACGATGCGCCCGTCGCGCACCTCCGCCCGCGCCAGTACGGGCGTCATGTCGCGCTCGCCGGCCGCCGCCAGCGCCGCCGCCGGCTCCCGGTACGGCGCCAGCTCCCGCAGCGTCGAGATCGTCGGCGGCATCATCAGCAGCTCGCCGCGGTCGTACCCCGCCGCGGCCTCCGCCGGCCGCATCCAGACGACCCGGTCCGACTCCGTGGACACATCGCGGGTGCGCTGCCCCACCGGCAGCGCGGCCACGAAGAACCAGGTGTCGTAGCGCCGGGGCTCGAACTCCGGGGTGATCCAGCGCGCCCAGGCGCCCAGCAGATCGCTGCGCAGCACCAGCCGGCGCCGCCGGAGCAGGTCGGCGAAGGACAGCTCGCGGGCGACCAGCGCCGCGCGGTCCGCCTCCCAGTCCTCCCCCGTGGTGTCCCCCACGACCGTGTCGGCCGAGGGGCCGGCGAGCAGCACGCCCGCCTCCTCGAAGGTCTCGCGGACCGCCGCGCACACGATGGCCTGCGCGGACGGCTCGTCGACGCCCAGCCGGCGGGCCCACCGGTCCCGGCCGGGCCCGGCCCAGGCCACGGGGCGCTCGTCGCGCGGGTCCACGCCGCCGCCCGGATACGCGTACGCGCCCCCGGCGAAGGCCATGGAGGCGCGTCTGCGCAGCAGATAGACGGAGGGGCCGTCGGACCCCGGGCGCAGCAGCAGTACGGTCGCGGCCCGTCGGGGCTCCACGGCCGTGAGCTCGCCGCGGGCGAGCGCGCGGATGCGCTCGGGCCACTCGGGCGGGTACCACTGGCCATTCGTGGTCATGGCCGGATGCTATGCGGTTCCGCCCGAATGTTCGAGGGTGGGCCGGGGTCGTCGATCACCCGGCCGTCCCCGCGGGCCCCGCGTGACCACGGCGGGCGCTCTGTCAGCGGGCCCGGCGTCAGTACGGGCCGGCGTCCGGCCCGCGCTCGGTCAGTCCGCGATCTCGACCTGGAACTCGACCTCGACCGGCGCGTCCAGCGGCAGCACCGTGACGCCCACCGCGCTGCGCGCGTGCACGCCCTTGTCACCGAAGACCTCGCCCAGCAGCTCGCTGGCGCCGTTGATGACGCCCGGCTGGCCGGTGAAGTCCGGCGCCGAGGCCACGAAGCCGACGACCTTCACGATCCGCGCGACGCGGTCCAGGTCGCCGACGACCGACTTGACGGCCGCCAGGGCGTTGAGCGCGCAGGTCCGCGCGAGCTCCTTGGCCTGCTCGGGGGAGACCTCCGCGCCGACCTTGCCGGTCAGCGGCAGCGCGCCCGCCACCATGGGCAGCTGGCCCGCGGTGTACACGTACGAGCCGGAGCGCACGGCCGGGGCGTACGACGCGAGCGGCGGCACGACCTCCGGCAGCGTCAGGCCCAGCTCGGCGAGGCGCGCCTCGACCGCGCCGCTCACTGGGTCTTCTCCCGCTTCAGGTACGCCACGAGCTGCTCCGGGTTGTTCGGGCCCGGCACGACCTGGACGAGCTCCCAGCCGTCCTCGCCCCAGGTGTCGAGGATCTGCTTGGTGGCATGGACGAGCAGCGGCACGGTCGCGTATTCCCACTTGGTCATGGCCCAGACTGTACCCGTCGTCGCACACTCGAACGGCAGCCTCCTGCGTAGCCCTTCCGGGTAGTGGTTAGGCTCCCGAACATGAGCAGGCTCCATGTCGTCAGCGGCAAGGGCGGTACCGGCAAGACCACGGTGGCCGCGGCCCTCGCCCTCGCCCTCGCGGCGGAGGGGCGACGCACCCTCCTGGTCGAGGTGGAGGGGCGACAGGGCATCGCACAGCTCTTCGAAACGGAGGCGCTTCCCTACGAGGAACGCAAGATCGCGGTCACGCGCGGCGGCGGCGAGGTGTACGCGCTCGCCATCGACGCCGAGCTGGCCCTGCTCGACTACCTGCAGATGTTCTACAAGCTCGGTGGCGCCGGCCGGGCGCTGAGAAAGCTCGGCGCGATCGACTTCGCCACCACCATCGCCCCCGGTCTGCGCGATGTGCTGCTGACCGGCAAGGCGTGCGAGGCGGTGCGCCGCAAGACGAAGAGCGGGGCGCCGGCGTACGACCACGTGGTCATGGACGCGCCGCCCACCGGCCGGATCACCCGCTTCCTCAACGTCAACGACGAGGTGGCCGGGCTGGCCAGGATCGGCCCCGTGCACCATCAGGCGCAGGCCGTGATGCGGGTGCTCAAGTCGCCCGAGACGGCGGTGCACCTGGTGACGCTGCTGGAGGAGATGCCGGTCCAGGAGACGGTGGACGGGGTCGCCGAGCTGCGGGCGGCGGGGCTGCCGGTCGGCAGCGTGATCATCAACATGGTGCGCTCCCAGTCGCTGCTGGACGAGACGGCGGTGCACGCGCTCACGGGGAGCGGGGACGGCGACGGGGCCGGGCAGGAGTACGGCGGTGGGCGGGCCGCCGTGGCGGCGGCGCTGGCCCGGGTGGGGCTGGACGGCTCGCCCGGCGAGGGCGCGGCCACGGGCGGAGGCGCCGGTGGCGGTGCCGGTGCCGACGTGGGCACCGCCGTGGACCTGCTGGACCCGCTGCTCGACCAGGCGGCGGAGCACGCCGAGCGGCTGGTCCTGGAGCGCCAGGAGCGCACGGAGATATCGCGGCTCGGGCTGCCGACGTACGAGCTCGAACTGCTGAGCGATGGTGTCGACCTCGCCGGGCTCTACCGCATGGCGGCCGATCTGAGGAAGCAGGGGGTGGCGGGATGAGCCCGCGCACGTCGCAGGACGAGAGCGCGCCGGCGGCCGGAGCGGAGGCGACCGGGGCGGAGGCGTCCGGAACGGGACCGGCCGGGGCGGGGGCAGCCGGGGCGGGACCGGCCGGGGCGCCGGTGCTGGAACTGGACCCCGTCCTGGACGACCCGGCCACCCGGATCGTCGTCTGTTGCGGAGCGGGCGGCGTGGGCAAGACGACGACGGCCGCCGCGCTGGGCCTGCGGGCCGCGGAGCGCGGCCGGCGGGTCGTGGTGCTCACCATCGACCCGGCGCGGCGGCTCGCCCAGTCGATGGGCATCGCCTCGCTCGACAACACCCCCCGCAGGGTGGCGGGCATCGACGGCGCGGCCGGCGGCGAGCTGCACGCGATGATGCTGGACATGAAGCGGACCTTCGACGAGATCGTCGAGGCGCACGCCGATGCCGACCGGGCCCGCGCGATCCTGGAGAACCCCTTCTACCAGTCGCTGTCGGCCGGCTTCGCGGGCACGCAGGAGTACATGGCCATGGAGAAGCTGGGCCAGCTGCGGGCGCGCGACGAGTGGGACCTGATCGTCGTGGACACCCCGCCGAGCCGGTCGGCGCTGGACTTCCTCGACGCGCCCAAGCGGCTCGGCTCCTTCCTGGACGGGCGGTTCATCAAGCTGCTGATGGCGCCGGCGAAGATCGGCGGCCGGGCGGGGATGAAGTTCCTCAATGTCGGCATGTCGATGATGACCGGCACCCTCAACAAGCTGATGGGGGCACAGCTCCTCCGGGACGTGCAGACCTTTGTGGCCGCCATGGACACCATGTTCGGTGGCTTCCGGACCCGGGCGGACGCCACCTATCGGCTGCTCCAGGCCCCGGGTACGGCCTTTTTGGTGGTGGCGGCGCCGGAGCGGGACGCGCTGCGCGAGGCGGCGTACTTCGTGGAGCGGCTGGGCACGGAGAAGATGCCGTTGGCCGGGCTGGTGCTGAACCGGGTGCACGGCAGCGGGGCGGCCGGGCTGAGCGCGGAGCGGGCGCTGGCGGCGGCGGAGGAGCTCTCGTCCTTGGCGGACGGCGCGCCGTTGTCGGGCCCCGACGAGAATCCGCTAGAAAATCTTTCCGAAGCCCGCATTGTGGATCAGACGAACGGGCAAGCTGCCAAACGAGGCGCCCATACTCCTGTCGCACCTGGACCGCAAGACCCCGGCAGTGGCTCCCCCGCCATCGACCCCGACGCACGGGATCTCGCAGAGGGCGCAACGGATCTGACGGCGCACCGGAACACGACGGCGCACACGACGGCGGCGCACGGCACCACCGCGTACGACGACACGGCTGCGTCAGACGTGGCTGCATCCGGCACGGCTGCGTCCGGCACGGTCACATCCGGCACGACCGCGCACGCCGACAGCACCGCGTACGGCACCGACAACCCGACCGCGGAACAGCTCGCCGCCGGTCTGCTCAGGCTGCACGCCGAACGCATGCAGGTGCTCGCGCGGGAGCGTCGCACGCGTGACCGCTTCACCGCCCTGCACCCCGAGGTGCCGGTGGTGGAGGTGGCCGCGCTGCCCGGCGATGTGCACGACCTCGCGGGGCTGCGGGCCATCGGCGAGCGTCTCGCCGACCCGCGCTAGCCGACGGCCGCGTAGTCCTCGTCGCTGAAGTCCACGGGCAGGATGCCCGCGCTCCGCTCGTACTCCGTCCGCGCGGTCTCCAGGAGCCTGCGCCATGACGTCACCGTGGGGCGCCGGCGCAGCAGCGCCCTGCGCTCCCGCTCGGTCATCCCGCCCCAGACGCCGAACTCGACACGGTTGTCGAGAGCGTCGGCAAGGCATTCGGTGCGCACCGGGCACCCCGTGCACACCGCTTTGGCCCTGTTCTGAGCGGCCCCTTGAACGAACAGTTCATCCGGATCGGTAGTGCGGCAGGCGGCCTGCGCACTCCAGTCGGTTACCCAGCTCATGCTGGCGCCGTCCTTCCCCGAGTCGAGGCTCCCCCACGGCGGCAGCGGCATATTCACCGTTGCCAGTTGAGGACGTTACGGAAGGCGGCCAGGGCGCAACACCCCCAGCGGGCCCAATCTTGAATGGCCCGAACGGACTATGCGTACGCGGCAGATCACCCAACGGAGTGATGGGAGGACATGCGGCGCCAATCGGAAGGAATCCGGGCAGGTCCCCCGAGTCGCCGCGGGCCCACGACGGCGTTAATCCGCATTTCGGACAGAACCGTGCCGCGACACTCCATGATCAACTGCGGGGAATCATGGGGCGGGCTTGATGCGGGACCGCATCGCTGTGACAGTTGGCCATAGCTTAGGCCAACGGATGTACGTGTGTCCGGCGAATGAGAACGTAGGCTGCTGCCATGGCAAAGAAGCGCTCGGGCGGAGGGCTCACCGCCCCCCAGCAGGCCGCCAAGTTCATCGGTATCAGCGTGCTCGCCGGAGCCGTGCTGGCGGGCATGGCCCTGCCCGCGGCCGGAGCGCTGGGCCTCGCGGCCAAGGGGTCGGTGGAGGGGTTCGACGAGATCCCCGCCAATCTCAAACGCCCGCCGCTGAGCCAGAAGACCACCATCCTCGACGCCCAGGGCGGACTCATCGCGTCCGTCTACTCCCGGGACCGCACCGTGGTCCCGCTGGACGACATCTCCCCGTTCATGCGGAAGGCGATCGTCGCCATCGAGGACGCCCGCTTCTACGAGCACGGCGCGATCGACCTCAAGGGCATCCTGCGCGCGCTGAATCGCAACGCGCAGGAGGGCGGGGTCTCGGAGGGCGCCTCCACCCTCACCCAGCAGTATGTGAAGAACGTCTTCGTGGAGGAGGCGGGCGACGACCCGACCAAGGTCGCCCAGGCCACCCAGCAGACCCTCGGTCGCAAGATCAAGGAGCTGAAGTACGCGATCCAGGTCGAGGAGGAGCTCGGCAAGGAGAAGATCCTCGAGAACTACCTCAACATCACCTTCTTCGGCCAGCAGGCGTACGGGGTCGAGGCGGCCGCCCAGCGCTACTTCAGCAAGCCCGCCAAGGAGCTCGCCCTGGACGAGGCCGCGCTGCTCGCCGGCATCGTCCAGTCGCCGAGCCGCTACGACCCGGTCAATGACCCGCTGGAGGCGACCAAGCGCCGGAACATCGTGCTCCAGCGGATGGCCGAGCTGGGCGCGGTGACCCCGGAGGAGGCGGCCGCGGCCCAGAAGAAGCCGCTCCAGCTGAAGGTGAGCCGGCCCAAGAACGGCTGCATCACCGCCACCAAGGGCGCCGGCTTCTTCTGCGACTACGTGCGCAAGGTGTTCCTCCAGGACCCCGTCTTCGGCAAGACGAAGGAGGCCCGCGCCAAGCGCTGGAACCAGGGCGGCATGACGATCCGCACCACCCTGGACCCGCAGGCCCAGGCGTCCGTGCAGGACTCGATCACCAAGCACGTCAACCAGAGCGACCGGGTCGCCACGGCCGTCACCCTCGTCCAGCCCGGCACGGGGAAGATCCTGGCCATGGGCCAGAGCCGGCCCTACGGCTTCGGCGAGAACGAGACGCAGATCAACCTCTCCGTCGACAAGAAGATGGGCGGCTCGAACTTCGGCTTCCAGGTGGGCTCCACCTTCAAGCCGTTCACGGCCGCGGCCGCGCTGGAGCAGGGCGTGCCGGCGTCGAAGTCGTACCCGTCGCCGAACAAGATGCCGTACCCGAGCCCGGTGAAGACCTGCGAGGGCACCTGGCGCAACGGCGGCGACACCGTCCAGAACGAGACGCGCGACGAGGTCGGCCCGTACAACCTGAGGGAAGCCACGGCGAAGTCGATCAACACGTACTTCGTGTCCATGATCAGCGAGATCGGGGTCTGCCCGGTCACCAAGCTCGCCGAGAGCATGAACGTGCGCATGGGCAACGGGGCGGCGCTGCCGCAGGCCCCCTCGGTGACCCTGGGCAGCGCCACCATCGCGCCGCTGGCCATGGCCAACGCGTACGCGACCTTCGCCAACCGCGGCACGTACTGCACCCCGATCGCCGTCGAGTCGGTCACCGACGCGGACGGCCGCACGGTCGAGGTGCCGAAGACCGGCTGCAAGCGGGTGATGTCGGAAAGCACCGCCGACACGATGAACACGCTGCTGCGCGGTGTGGTCGAGGACGGCACGGGCGCCCAGGCCGGGCTGGACGGGCGCGACAGCGCGGGCAAGACGGGTACGACGGACGGCAGGCTGGCGGCGTGGTTCGTCGGCTACACCCCCAATATGGCGGGCGCGGTCTGGGTCGGCGGCCCGGGCAACACCAAGGTGCCGATGGAGAACATCACCATCGGCGGGCGCTACCACGCCAAGGTCTTCGGCGGTGGCGTCCCCGGGCCGATCTGGCGGGACGCGATGAGCGGGGCGCTCAAGGACAAGCCGGCCGACACGTTCAGCACGGTGCCGATCGCCGGCGGCCAGGGCGGCTCGGGCGCCGCCGACAACGGGCGCGTGGACAATCGGCCGCCGCGCCGGGGCAACAACGGCAACGGTGGCGGCGGTGGCGGTGGCAACCAGGGCGGGTTCATCGGTGGCGGGGGCGGTGGCCCCGCGTGGCCGGCGATCACGCTGCCGGACGGGCTGCTCGGCGGGGGCACGGGCCGGCGCTGACACAGGGCGCTGACAGTAGGAAAAGGGGTGTGGCCCCGGTCCGCGAGGAC
>NZ_JBPQTV010000221.1:0-10624 GCF_051386515.1 Streptomyces sp. URMC 123
GTGCGGGGCCGGGGCGGTGGGAGTTGGGGGGCCGGGCGCTCCGTCGTACGCGGTCGCGCCCCACGCCGGGGTGTACGTTCCGACAACTCGTCGGCAAGATGTTGCGCGGGCGGGTTCCGCCGTGGTCACATGGAGGCAGTGACCTGGTTAGGTCTGCCTAACCTCGCCCGTCCAGGAGCCCCGGGAGGCCCCATGCCGCCGCAAGAGCCCACTGCCGAGGCGGCCGCACGGCGCGATGAGCACGAAGGACGCCTCGAGCAGCCCGAGCGCGCGCCGGGCCGTCGCCCCGAGGAGTCCGAGCCGGCCGCCGAGTCCGCGCGCGAAGAGTCCGTTCGCGAAGGGGCGCAGCCGTCCATGAGCGCGCTGCTGGCCGCCTGCGCGGCCGCGAACGCCGTCTCCACGCCACCCGCCTCCCAGGAGGCCGCCACACGCGCTCCGCGCGGCCCTCAGGGCCCGCGCGGGCAGGGCGCCGCCTCCGGCCCGGGGCCGCGGGGCGCGACCCGGGACGACGGCCGGTCCACCGGCCGGGGTGGTGCGCGGCGGGACGCGGCGTAACGCGTTCGAGTGATCCTGCGGTGCGCGCCCGAACGGCGGCCCGCGCCCGTCCCAGGCGCGCCCACGAGGGGAACGGCTACGAGGGGAACGGCCGCGAGGGGACGCCCGCAACGGGAGCGAGCGACCTCGGGCCGACAGGGGCGCACCCCCGCCGCCGTCAGCCGATGACGACGACCTTCGTGCCGGTCGTGGCGAACATCCACATCGCGGCCCCGTCCTCACGGCTCTCGCGAATGCCGCCCGTCTTCCGCTGCGCGTTGGGGTTCGGCGCGGGCATCGAGCCGTCCACGGCCGCGCTGAAGCCGACCACCACATTGCCGACGCTGGTGAACCGCACGACGTTCTCGACCGGGACCCCGTCCGAGCCCTTGATGCGGGCGGTGCGCGAGGTCACCTTGTACTCGCCCGGGGCGGGCGACACCGTGCTCGGCACGACCTCGAAGGTGCGGGTCGCCTGCTCGTCCGCGCCGACCAGCCAGACCCGGTGCGCGCCCAGCGAGTAGACCACCCGCCGGCCGGAGCCGGAGCTCGCCGGCACGGCCGGCGGCTGCTTCGGCTGCTCGGGGCCCGCGGACGCCTCCGGCAGGGCCGCCGGGGCGGACGCGGAGGTGTTCGGCCGGCCCTTGACCGGGGCGTCGGTCGCGTTCGCGGAGGCCTGGTACGCGAGAAACGCGACCACGGCCACCGCCGCGCCGGTCAGTCCGGCGACGATCGCCCCCGACCCACTGCGTGCCACGCTGAGCCACCCTTCGTACCGCGTACGGCTTTTCCGGTTTCCGGCTGACCGTAGCACCGCCGCGCCCGTCGCCCGTGTCCGCGGCGCGGTCCGTTCCGTACGCCCCGCGGCCCCTCCGCGCGGCGGGAGCGGCCCCCTGCCGACGCCCCCGCGGCGGCTCCCCGCCGATGCCCCCGCGGCGGTCGCCCCGGACGCCTGGCGCGGTCGCCCCCGACGCCCCCGGCGCGGTCACCGCCGACAGCCCGGCGCGGGCGCGAGGCCACCCGGAACGCGCCGTAGGCTGTACCCGTGCTGCTGCTCGCTCTGGACACCGCCACCCCCGCCGTCACCGCCGCGCTCCACGACGGCTCCCGCGTCGTCGCGGAGTCGACCCAGGTGGACGCACGGCGCCACGGTGAGCTGCTCCTGCCCGCCGTCGACCGCGTCCTGACGGAGGCCGGCGTGAAGCTGGACGCCGTCACCGGCTTCGTGGTCGGCATCGGCCCCGGCCCGTACACCGGGCTGCGCGTCGGCCTGGCGACCGCCGCCGCGTTCGGCGCGGCCACCGGCGCCCCCGTGCACGGCCTGTGCACCCTCGACGGCATCGCGTACGCCGCCGGCCGGGCCGGCCTCACCGGCCCGTTCACCGTGGCCACCGACGCCCGCCGCAAAGAGGTCTACTGGGCCCGCTACGCCGACCCCCGCACCCGTATCACCGAGCCCGCGGTCGACCGCCCCGCCGACATCGCCGAGCGGGTCGCCGACGCCCCGGCGGTGGGCGCGGGCGCGCTGCTCTACCGCGAGGTGTTCACGGACGTGCCCGAGGGCATGCCCGAGCACCAGTCGGCCGGCGCGCTCGCCTCGCTCGCCGCCGAGAAGCTCGCGGTGGGCGAGCCGTTCCCGCCGGCGCTGCCGCTGTATCTGCGCCGCCCCGACGCGCAGGTGCCGGCCAACTACAAGGTGGTCACCCCGAAGTGACCGGCGAGGCCACGCACGACCGGGCGAGCGGCGAGGCCACGCGCGCGCCCGGGGCGCCGGCGCTGCGCGAGATGCGCTGGTGGGACATAGGGCCGGTGATGGAGCTCGAACACGAGCTGTTCCCCGACGACGCCTGGTCGCACGGCATGTTCTGGTCCGAGCTCGCGCACGCCCGCGGCCCGGCCGCCACACGCCACTACGTGGTGGCGGAGGAGAGCCTCCCCGGCGGCGGCCGGCGGCTCGTCGGCTATGCCGGGCTCGCCGCCGTCGACGGCACCGGAGACGTGCAGACCATCGCCGTGGCCCGCGCCCACTGGGGCACCGGCCTCGGCGCCCGGCTGCTCACCGACCTGCTGGCCGCCGCCACCGCCTTCGAGTGCCACGAGGTGCTGCTGGAGGTGCGGGTCGACAACACCCGCGCCCAGCGCCTCTACGAGCGCTTCGGCTTCGAGCCGATCGGCTTCCGCCGCGGCTACTACCAGCCCGGCAACGTCGACGCGCTGGTCATGCGGCGCCCCGCGACCGCACCGGACGAACCCCACGCAGTACCCGGCGACACTTCACAGGAAACCGTGCCCCATGCCTGACGAGCCCCTTGTCCTCGGTATCGAGACCTCCTGCGACGAGACCGGTGTCGGCATCGTCCGAGGTCACACCCTGCTCGCCGACGCCGTCGCCTCCAGCGTCGACGAGCACGCCCGCTTCGGCGGCGTCGTGCCCGAAGTCGCCAGCCGCGCGCACCTGGAGGCGATGGTCCCCACCATCCAGCGCGCCCTGAAGGACGCCGGCGTGACCGCCCGCGACCTCGACGGCATCGCCGTCACCGCGGGCCCCGGCCTGGCCGGCGCGCTGCTCGTGGGCGTCTCGGCGGCCAAGGCGTACGCGTACGCCCTCGGCAAGCCGCTGTACGGGGTCAACCACCTCGCCTCCCACATCTGCGTCGACCAGCTCGAACACGGCGCGCTGCCCGAGCCGACGATGGCGCTGCTGGTCTCCGGCGGCCACTCGTCCCTGCTGCTCTCCTCGGACATCACCAGCGACGTACGGCCGTTGGGCGCCACGATCGACGACGCGGCGGGCGAGGCGTTCGACAAGGTCGCCCGGGTGCTGAACCTCGGCTTCCCCGGCGGCCCGGTGATCGACCGCTACGCGCGCGAGGGCGACCCGGACGCGATCAAATTCCCGCGCGGGCTCACGGGCCCCCGCGACCCGATCTACGACTTCTCCTTCTCCGGCCTGAAGACGGCCGTGGCCCGCTGGATCGAGGCCAAGCGCAACGCGGGCGAGGACGTGCCGGTCGCGGACGTGTCGGCGTCCTTCCAGGAGGCGGTCGTGGACGTGCTCACCCGCAAGGCCGTGCGGGCGTGCAAGGACAACGGCGTCGACCACCTGATGATCGGCGGCGGGGTCGCCGCCAACTCCCGGCTGCGCGCCATGGCCGAACGGCGCTGCGAGGACGCGGGCATCGTGCTGCGGGTGCCGCGGCCCAAGCTGTGCACGGACAACGGCGCGATGGTCGCCGCGCTGGGCGCGGAGATGGTCGCCCGGGGCCGGGCCGCGTCCGCGTGGGAGCTGTCCGCGGACTCCTCGCTGCCGGTGACGGAGCCGCATGTGCCGGACCCGGCCCACGGCAACGGCCAGTCCCACGACCATGGTCACGACCACGACCATGGCCACGATCATGGGCATGGGCATGGCGGGGCGCACTCGCACGACCACTTCCATGAGCTGAGCAAGGACAACCTCTACTCATGACCGTCGCAGTGATGTGGGAGGCCCGCGCCCACGACGGCAAGGGCCCCGACCTGCTGGCCTGGGTCCGCGCCCAGCGGCCGGCGGGCGGCGCCACGCCCCTGCGGCAGGAGATCCTCGCCGCCCCCGAGGACCGCGTGCTGGTCATCACCTGGTGGGACGCCCCGTACGACGCGGTCCTCCCGGAACTGCCCGAACCGGGCGAGGACCTGGCCCGCCGGGCGGTGCACCGCTGGCGCTTCGAGTCCCTGGAGACGCGCTGAGCGCCCGGGTCCGGTGCCGTACGGTGCCAGGCCGCGCGGTGCCAGGGGCCTAGCGGTCCTCGCCGTGGCGCCCCGCGTCGCCGACCCGCTCGGCGAGCAGGGCGAGCCAGCCGGTGGGGGAGTACGGCGCCGGAGGGTCGATCTCCATGCCCAGCTCCGCGAGGGCGACCGCGCAGTCCTCCTCCTCCAGTTCCAGCGCGAGCAGCTCCGCGACCTCCCCGGCGAGCCGGGCGACGAGCGAGGGATCGGTGGTCGACAGGTAGTCGGCGACCGCGGCGTCGTGGTCGGCGAACTCGTCCGGCATGTCCTGGGAGAACCACCCGCCGAGGAACTGCGCCAGTTCGGGGAAGCGGGCGTGCCACTCCCAGTGCGTCGCCGGGGCGGCGGGCGGGGGCACGTCCCCGTCCTCCACGCTCGCCTTCAGATGGTCGGCGAGCAGCCGCAGCCAGTCCTGGATCTCCGACTCGGGCAGGCCGACATCGGGCACGGGGTAGAACTCGCCGAGGCGCAGCCGCAGCCGGCCGGGCGGATTCTCCGCGTACTGGCGCAACTGCTGCTCGGCGACGGCCACGGCCCACGGGCGGGTGTGCCAGGTGTGTCGCAGATAGGCGTCGAGCGCGGCGCTGCGCCGGCCCTCCTCGTCGTCGGCGGGCTGCCCGAGGTAGGCGCGCAGCACCTGGTCCAGCTCGCCGTACCGGCGGTCGTGTTCGAGCGGCTTCATCGGCATGGGTTCGAGTACGCCCTTACAGATAGATCGGGAAGGTCGTCCGCACGACGAAGCCGTTGCGGCTGGAGGGGTCGCGCTGGAGCACCACCCTCGCCGCCCGGACGTCCACGGGCTCGCGCCCGGCGAGCATCATGGCCTGGAGCAGCACCCGGCCCACCGGCTCCGGCCGCGACGGCCAGGCGGCCTCGATGGTGAGCCGCTGCCGGGTCCCCTGGGCCAGCCAGCGGTGGATGACCTGCTCATTGGCGGTCACGACCTGCTGCGTCGCCCACTGGGCGGTCTCCCGGTCGGGATAGGTCGCGGATCTGTTGCGAATGCTCACCGGCTCACCCTAATGCGGCTCCCGCAGCGGCCGTCGCGCCCCGGGCCCCTGTCCGTGACGATCATGTCTCCTGCCATACGGGCGGGTGCTGCTCGCGCAGGTGTGCGCTGAAGGTCTCGGCGATGAGGGGAATCCACTCGGGCCAGGTCAGGGTGCCCGAGCCCATGACGTGGTCCGTGAAGAAGCGGGTCAGTGCCTCGTCGGTGTGGAAGGTCGCCAGGGCCTCGTGGCACTCGCCGATAATGGCGGGCAGCTCCCACAGGCAGGCGGGGTGCCAGTGGTCGATGAACAGCGCCAGCCCTTCGCGCTCCGTGAGGTCGTCGTCGAAGACAATGCCGGCCTGGCCGTAGTAGTTGGTCAGAAACTCATGCAGCCGGGGGAACCGCCGCATCAGCTCCCAGCGAGGCGGCGCTACGTCCTTGAGTTTGAGGAAGTGAGCGCGCTTCCACTGCTCGACATACGTGGCGATCTGCTCCAGGGCGGCAGGCATATCGGCCTCCGCGGCCGTGCGGGGGATGTTCTTGGCTCCGTACGGGGGCTGCCCGGGCGACTCAGCGAAGAGCCGGGCCAGCTCGCGCAGTTGTCCGGCCACCTCGTACGGTGTCCGCCCGCCGCGTTGCCCCTCCTGCCACAAGGCTCGCATCGCGGGCTCCAGGGCCTCCCGGCGCTGCCCCTCGTCCATCGGAATGGTGCCGCGGAAGACGGAGAGCAGGGTGCGAGCTCCCTGGAACCGAAAGTATTCGATGACTCTTTGATCGAGCATGCGTGATTCCTGAGATCCGAGGCTGCTTATTTCGGCATCGAGGTGACGATGGTGAACGGCGGGTGCATGCCTGGGGCGGGTTTCACTCTGATCTGTACGCCGTGTGCGTCAACGGCAGGCGTGTTGTTGTCTGCTGCGTATGCCGTTGCAGTGACGGTGCGCCCGGTTATTTCGCCGGTTGTGGGAGTGTAGTAAAAGAGCTTCGTTGCTGGGCTGATGGGTGGAGGGCCATTGATGTACGTATTGATATCGTCCCAGTTCTCTTCGATGCATTTCTGAGTGTACTTCTGGGCGTCGGCGAGGTTCTTGTACGTCGAGGCCGCAGGAATCCCGGACTGGTCGCGCAATCGCTGATTGAGTTGTTCGTCGGACTTCCCCACGTGTTTGTCGATTACGTGGGAGCCATCGATGTGCTCCTGGTTGGCCAGATCGATGGGGAACATATGGTCCGCGGCCTTGTCGCCGGGCACGGTCCACTTGTGCTCCCGCTTGAATTCGTTCAGCGCGCGGGCGCCGAACGCCTCCGCCCGAGCGGACTGGGCGTCGAATCGCGGGGCGCTGAGATACGCCTCGTCGAGTGCGGCGAGCCGGTTGTCGAGCTTGGTCACCAACGGGTTGACGCGATTGTTGTAACGGGCCACCGCCGCGTTGATGGCAGCGGTGTCGAGTTCGAGGACCATGCCCATCGACAGCTGGGAGAGCCCCTTCTTGGCGACACCGAAGATCCCCTTCACCGCGCCCTTGACGTCGCCCATGTCGACGCCGTCCTTGAGGTCGACGTCGAGCTTCGGAAGGGCGTCCATGAGGGCCTTGCGGAAGATCCGCCACAGGTCGTGGTTCAGGTCCCTGGCCGCTTCGCTGAAGAGTCGGAGGGCATCGCTGACCACGTTACAGGTGTCGGTGATCACCGCGAGGATGGGGTAACTGGCGCCCCGCGAGTTGACCGTGTGGTGCTTCCAGCCGTACTCCCTCGCCGAGGTCGCGGGCTGGGGGCTCTCACCCTTGCCCCAGGCCGACGTTCCCCAGACCGAGCTGCAGAAGGAGCGCATCGCGTTGTGCCACTCGCTGTTGCTCTGGGAGGTGATGCCGTTCATGTAGGTGGTCAGGTTTTCGTTCACCTGGTGCGCACCCGTCCGGGGCCTGAGCCACGCCTTCGACAGGCTGTCGAGCTCGTGCTGGTTCGGCAGCGGGAGAACGTCGGCCGCGGCCCCGTAGCGGTACACATGCTTGAACAGTGGCCGCAGCACCTTCGCTGCCGCCTCGGCTACGCCTTCGAAGACCCAGTCGAGAAAGGTCTCGCCCTCGTCGTGGTCGCCCCAGGTGAGGTTGGGCACGGCGCCATAACGCGGCTCGTTCTCGATGACCTGCGGAAGCGGCTTGGGCGAGGGCGGTGTCTTCTGCTTCGGATTGGTGGCGGCGTCCGCGGCCACGTAGTTGTTGGCCGTCGTGGTGAACCCGACGGCCGCGCCGCCGATGCTCACCACGGTTCTGGCAAATACCTCAAGAAAGCGGTTGCCCACCTTGACATAGCTCTTGGCGAAGGCCTCGGCCGCGGCACCCGCGCCGCCCGCGTCTGGATGCTTGTTCAGATCCGTCAGGAAATCCGTGGCACTCTTGTGCAGCGCTCCCTGCTCCTGGGCCACCTTGTCGGAGACCCCGTACAGATGGGACGGCTTGACGTCGATGGTGCCGTTCGGCGAGCCCGCCGGGGCGGGCGGAGGGGAGCCCACTACTGAGCCCCCCAGCCGCGCAGAACCGCCTGATGCGCGGCGCTGTAGTTGATGTGACCGGTGGTCACGACGTCATGGAGCCACTTCTGGGCGCCCTCCAGGTCCTGCATGGACCGGTCCCAGGTGTCGAGGCTGTCCACGAACATGTCGCGGGCCTCGCCCTCCCAGGACAGCACGACCTTCTCGGCGCGGTCGTAGAGGGTCCCGAGCTCCTCGTTCAGTTCCCTGAGGATGCCCTCCAGCTCTCCCGACAGGCTCTTCAGCCTGGCCAGGCTGACCGTTATGCCGTCCCCGTCACCCGACATGCCTCTCCCCGTGCTGTGATGACTCGTGCCCTGTGTCGCGCGTCGCGTGGAACGCGCGGGCGTCAGTGGAATTCGTCCAGGCGGCTCCTCGGCGCGGCGCCCGGCGGCTCCGGGTTGTCGTCCGCCATGCCGAGGATGCGCTGCCGGCCGATCTCGGACTGCTGCAACTGCCGGAAGCTCCGCATGACCTCCAGCTCCTGGTCGGTGAAGCCGTCCCGGCTCATCTTCATCGCCTCTTCGAGGAGGATCAGCATCTGCCGGATGCGGATCGCGTCCTCGTTGACGCCCCGCTGCAGGTCCTTGTAGGCGGAGCCGGCGCTGCTGCGCCAGCCGGCGTCGATGGTGGCCACGATGGTGTTCAGCCGCTCGATCTTCTTCTTGAGATGGCGTTCCATCGCGTCGAGATCGGAGATGAGGCTGTTCAGCTCCTGCGCGGAGACGGCGAGCTTCCCGTCGGCCATCAGATCCCCCCGTGGGCGAGCGGCGCGGACGCTCCGGAGAGCGCCAGGATGTCGGTCAACATCTCGAATCCCCGCTGTGCTGTCCGTGGCTGTGCGCCCTACTGATTCACCGTCACCCTAACAACAGCGTGTACTTCCGCCCTTACCGAGCCGGATGCCCCAGGAGCATCGTCGGGGCGCCCGCCGCGCGGGTCAGGAAGACGGTGACGGACTCGGGGCCCTGGAGCTTGAGCTTTCTGCGGAGGTCGTCCGGTTCCACCGCCGAGCCGCGCTTCTTGATCGTGGCGGTGCCGACCTTCCGGTCGCGCAGCAGGGCCTTGAGCTTCTTGAGGTTGAAGGGGAGGACGTCGGTGATCTCGTACGCCGTGGCGTACGGCGTCGGGTGGAGCTCGTCCGCCGTCACATAGGCGATGGTCTCGTCGATCAGCCGGCCGCCGACCCGGGCGGCGACGTCGGCGACGAGATGGGCGCGGATCACGGCGCCGTCCGGTTCGTAGAGATAGCGGCCGACCGGGCCGGGCGCGGGGTCGGGCAGGCCCGCGCCGGTCAGCGTGTGGGGGCCGGGCAGCAGCGTGGCGCGCACCGCGGCAGGGCTCGTACGGGCGTCCCCGGCGGGAACCGTACGGGCGGCCCCGGCGGGGCCCGTGCCGAACCACAGCACCGCTTCCTTCACATCGCCCCCGTCGGAGATCCACTCCGCCTCCGCGTCCTCGGGGACCGCCTCGTGGGGGACGCCCGGTGCGATCTTGAGTGCCGCGTACCGGGCGGTGCGGGCCGCGCCCACCGCCCAGGAGAGGGGCGGCGAGTACGCCTCCGGGTCGAAGATCCGGCCGCGCCCGCCGCGCCGGGCGGGATCGACGAAGACCGCGTCGTACGCGGTGGTGTCGATCTCCGTGACATCCGCGCAGCGCACCTCGATGCGGTCCGCCAGCCCCAGTGCCTCGGCGTTGGCGCGGGCGACCGCGCAGGTCAGCGGGGACCGGTCGACGGCGAGCACGGACACGCCCGCCCGCGCCAGGGCGATCGCGTCGCCGCCGATGCCGCAGCAGAGGTCCGCCAGGCGCCGTACGCCCAGGGCCGCGAAGCGCTCGGCGCGGTACGTCGCCACGGAGGTGCGGGTGGCCTGCTCGACGCCGTCGGGCGTGAAGAACATCCGGTGGGCGTCCTCGGCGCCGAACTTCGCGACCGCCCGCTGGCGCAGCCGGGCCTGGCCGAGGGCCGCCGAGACCAGTTCGGCGGGGTGGTCGCGGCGCAGCCGGGTCGCGAGGGCCAGCTCCTGGGCGGGGTCGTGGTCCCGCAGGGCGTCGAGCAGGGTCCGGCCCTCGTCGGTGAGCAGGGCGGAGAAGGCGTCGAGGTCGGTCACCCGGTCCATTGTGGGCCAGCCGGTGGATGGTGCGGGCCGCACGGCGGTGTCGTACGGGCGCGGGGGGCCTCGGCTGGCATGATCCGGCGCCATGCATCTCATCACACAAACCGGACAAAATGACTATCAGGCCGTTCGGCCGACACGGCGGAGGTGGGCCGGTACGGCCGCGGCGCGCGGCGCGGTCGTCCTCCTGCTCGTGGGGGTCGCCGGCACCGCGTGCGGCACCCCCGACCCGGCCGGCCGCCGCGCCGCGGGCCGGGACGCCCCGACCATCCCCGCCGGGGCCGGCATCCTGGTGGCGCCCGACCCCGCGACGACCCCCGGGAAGCCCGCCGCCGGGCCGGAGAACAACGGCGACACGGCGCGCCGGGCCCGGGAGGCGTCCGAGCCTCCCGACGCGCCGGAGGGGGCCGAGGACGGCGGCGTCGAGGGCGGCATCGAGGACGGCGGCGAAAGTCCGGAGAACACCGAGAACACCGAGAACGCCGAGGGCACGGAGGGTGCGGAGGACGCGGAGGACGCCGGGAGCCCGGAGGGCTCGGACGGCGGCTCGCGCGAGACCGGCGGCTCCCACGACGCCGACAGCCCGGACGGTGCCGACGAGAGCGGCACCGGCGGGGCGGGCGAGCGCGACCCCGGCTCCCGCGCGGCCGTCGCCGGCCCCGCCCCCGCCGGTGCCGCTCACGT
>NZ_JBPQTV010000222.1:0-10613 GCF_051386515.1 Streptomyces sp. URMC 123
CCCGCACGGCGGCCAGCAACTCGGCGGCCTTCCCACCAAGTTTCCGCCCCGCCTCGACCTTTGCCCGCGCGGCGCCCCGGAGGCGCTCGCTCCGCGCGTCGCCGCGGCGCTCGGGGAGCACGCGGCGGACGTGCTGCGCGAGGACCCCTGGTCCCTGCTGCGGCTGCGCGGCGTGCGGATCGAGCAGGCGGACGGCTTCGCCCGCGGCCTGCTGGGCGCCGCGTGCGGCCCCGGGGACGAGCGCAGGGCCCAGGCGCTCACCGCCCATCTGCTGGAGCGCGCCGCGCTCGACGGGCACACCGCGCTGGAGTCCTCGGCGCTGCGCGCCGCCCTGGCGCGCCACTCCGTGCCGGACCCGGACGAGGCCCTGCGGGCCGCGATCGCCGACGGCGGCGTGCTCGTCTTCCAGGACGCCCTGGAGGCACCGCCGGGAGGCACCCCGGCCGGCGCGACGGGCGGCGGTGAGGCCGTGAGCGGCGAGGACGGCGACGAGGCCGCGGAGGAGCCCGTACGCGTGCTGCTGGGCCTGGACCGCTACGCCCTCGCCGAGGAGAGCCTCGCCGACGGCCTCGCCCGGCTGCTGAGCACCGCCGCCCCCGGCGGCGCGCCCGCGGGGCACGGCGGCGCCGAGGGCGCCGGCGCACCGGACTGGGCGGCGGCCGCGGACGCCGCCCCCTCCCCCTCCGCCGCGGAGCTGATCCGCGCCGTCGCGGCCAGCGGCCTGGTCGCCCACACCGGCGGTGAGGCCGCCCGGGCCGAGCCGGCCGCCGTCGTGGCGGCCGCGCGGTCGATGGGTCTGCGGGCGTACGCCGCCGCGCACGGCGAGGACGGTCGGCGCCGGCTGGCCGCGGCGGTCGGCGAGGACGCGGCGCTCACCGTCGACGGCCTGCTGTCCGGCCGCGAGGGCCCGGAGCGCGCCGAGGACGGCACGCTCGCCCTGGACCTGCTCGCCGTGCTGGACGCGCCGCAGCTCGACGTGGAGACCGCGGCGATGCTGGTGGAGTCGCTGCCGGACGGCGCCCGGCTGGTGCTCGGCGGCGACCCGGCGGGGCTCGGATCGGCCGGCCCGGGCCGGGTGTTCGCCGATCTGCTCGCGGCGCGGGTCTGCCCCCAGATCTCGTCCCGCACGCCGGACCCGGGCCCGATCGGAGAGCTCGTCTCGGGCATCGGCGTCGGAGAGCTCCAGCAGGTGGCGGCGCCCGAGAAGGAGGTCGTGATCGTTCCGGTGCGGGACGCCGGCGAGGCGGTGCACCGCACGGTGCAGCTGGTGGCGGACTCCGTGCCGCGGGCCATCGGCGTACCGGCGGACCGCACCCAGGTGATCACCCCGGGGCACGGCGGCGCGGCCGGCACCCGCGTGCTCAACGCGGCGCTCAAGGAGCGGCTCAACCCGGGCCCCGGCCGGTTCGGCGGCTTCGACCCGGGCGACCGGGTGGTGTACGTGCCGTCCCCGGGGCGCGCCGTGCCGGGCACGGTGGTCTCGGCGGACGCCGAGGGGCTGCGGCTGGCCTGCGGCGGCCGACCGGTGGTCGTACCGCGGGAGCGGGTGGGCGAGGCGGTGCGCCACGGTTGGGCGATCACCGCGCACCAGGCGGTCGGCTCCCGCTGGCCGGCGGCGGTCGTGGTGCTGCCCGGGGACGCGGCGGGCGCGCTGAGCCGGCCGTGGGTGTACACCGCGTTCGGCCGGGGCGAGCGCCATCTGTCCGTGGTGCACGGCGTGGACCAGGCGCTGCCGCGTGCGGTGGCGGAGGTTCCGGGCACCGAGCGCACCACCCGGCTGCGCACGCTGCTGCGGACCTCGGTGGCGCCCCGGCCCGCCTGACGGCCGAGAGCCGTGCGGCCCGGCCCCCTGGGGGGCCGGGCCTTCAGGAACCCGGGGCCTGGAAGGCCGGGCCGCACGGGCCGGGCCCGGGCCCGCCGGGAACCCGGCGGCCGGGCCCAAGGGCCCCGGGCCTCACGGCGCCCCGCAGGAACCCCGCGGCGGCCCCTCAGCGGTCCTTGTCGAGCGGTTCGAGATCGTCCTCGCCAATGTCCAGCACGTCGTCGGCGTCGTCGGCGCTCTCGATGACCACCACGCCGTCGTCGTCCTCGTCGCTGTCGTCGTCGAAGACGGCGCTGACGTCGAAGCGGCAGACGACGCGCTGCGGGTCGGCCTGCTCGAAGGGGGCGTTCAGCCACTCCCCCGGCTCGGCCGGCTCGTCCGTGGCCATGACCCAGAGCGTGGAGTCGCCCTCCTCCAGGCCGAACTCCTTGTGCCGCGAGGCGATCTCGTCGGGCTCGTACTCGCCGAAGAGCACGCCGAGGGCCGCGTGCACACTGCTGCCCGGGCCGCTGCCCTGGGTGCCGTTGCCGGTGTCCGCGTCCGGGTCGAGGTCCGCCACCCGCTGTGCCTGCGAGAGCAGCCGCTGCGGTTCGACCACCGCGTAGTCGCGGCGGATGAGCACGCTGAGCGCGTTGGGCTCCTCCGGGCCCGTGTACGCGGGCAGCGAGTCGTCGCTCGGGATCTCGAAGGGGGTGACCTCGTCGTGGGCCACATACAGCAGCTCGTCGTACTTCTCGGCTGCCGCCGCCAGCTCGTTGAACGCGGTGTAGACGGCGGGGTCGTCCTCGCCCGACCGTCGCTCGACCGCCTCGAGGTGACGGTCCAGCGCGGCCTTGACCGCCTCGGCGGCGGCGCGTACCTCGGCAGCGGATGGCTGCGCAGCATCAGACATAGTGCAGACGCTATCCGTACCGGGGCAGTTCCCGCACAATAGATGCGATGCCGGAATACGAATTCTGTGATGTGTATGTACCGCGTGGCGTCTCTCGCAAGGCCGCCACACGCTTGTTGACCGACCATGCCGAGTACGGACTGTGGGAGTTGGACCGCCTTCGACTGAACCCGGACGGGAGCCGGAAAGTGCGGCTCCGGCGCCGGATCATCCGCCAGCTGCGCGCCACATGGTGAGGGGCGCGCGCACAACCCCGTAGCGCCCCTGGGAGAACCCGTGGCGCCCCCGCAGAAGGAGCCCCGGCAACGGAAAGAGCGCGGAGAAGGCGGGGACCGGCCCCGGATTCCCGGGGGTCGTTCCCGCACCTCCTCCGCGCTCCTTGGCGCCTGACGGCCGCCACGGCGCGTACGTGCCCGGTTACGCCTTGGCGCGCGTACGGCGGTAGAGCACCGTGCCGGCGAGGAGCAGGCCACCGCTCAGCGGCAGCGCCAGCCCCAGCGCGTCGGACCCGGTCTCCGCGAGGCGGGCCACCGGGCCCTTCGGAGCCGGCGCCCGGTCGACCGGGCGCGGCCCGGCCTCGGGGGCCTTCTCCTGGGGACCGGTGCCCTCGATGCCCCCGGGCCGCTCCGGCTGCCGGGGCTCGTCCGGCGTCCGGTGGTCCGGCCGCTCGGTCTCACCGCGGTGGTCCGGGCGGTCGGGCGTGCCCGGCTTGTGCGGGTGGCCCGGGTGGTCCGGCCGCACCGGGTGACCCGGGTGGTGGGGGTGGTCCACCGAGACATTGGCGCAGCGGTTGCCGGACGCCGGGTTGAGCGCGCCGACGACGTCCACGGTGTTGCCGCAGACGTTCACCGGCACATGCACCGGCGCCTGGGCGGTGTTCCCCGAGGCGACGCCGGGCGAGTGCGCGGACTTGCCGTGGGCCTCCGAGCCGCCGTGGCCCCCACCGTGGTGGGCGGGGTGGCCGTGGTGGCCCTTGCCCGGGTGACCGTGCGCCTTGCCCGGGTGGCCGTGGCCCTGGTCGGGGTGCCCCTTTCCGGGGTGTCCCTTCGCATGGCCCGCGCCATTGACGCAACTGTTTCCGGAGGCAGGGTTGAGCCCCCCGATAACAGTCACGGTATTTCCGCACGCGTTGACCGGCACCCGCACCGGAGCCTGCACCGTATTTCCGGAGAGAACCCCCGGCGAGTGCGCGGCTTCGCCATGGGCCCCGGCATCCGTGGCGTACGCGTAACCTCCACCGACGGCGAGAGCGCCCCCCGCGGCAGCCACAGTGATCAGGCTTTTCCTTGCGACATTTCGCATAGGTTTGTTTTCCGTTCCCCTGCCTTCTACCCACTCGAACGCGCGTGGGCGCGCCGCCCACGCGCCGTGATCCCGCTGGCCCCGGAGCGCGTGGCGCGCGCTCCGGGGCCAGCGGGATCACGCCCCTGCGGGGCTGTGACCGTGTGTCACTTAGTGACGCACTTGTTGCCGAAGCTGGGGTTGAAGAGCCCGACGACATTGACCGTGTTGCCGCAGGCGGTGATCGGCACGGCGACGGGAACCTGGATGACGTTGCCCGAGATCACGCCGGGGGAACCCTTGGCGGCACCCACGGCGCCACTGTCGGCGGCGACGGCCATGCCGGCGCCGGCGAGCACCAGACCGCCGGTGGCAGCCGCGACAGCGACGACCTTCTTGATCATTCTTCCTCCTTGGTGGCAAAGCGGTCCCAGCCGCGGACCGCACACCCTGTAACGAGCTCGGAGGAATCGGGGTACGTAACGTGACCGGCGTTCACTCATTCCAGCGAAATGAAAACGCGATGTTGTCGAATCGTTATCGATGTCGGCTCATCGGAATGTCGGGCGATTCAGCGGCGGTTCAGCACTGATCGAGGAAACGGTCCAGCACGCGTACGCCGAACTGGAGGCCGTCGACCGGAACGCGCTCGTCCACACCGTGGAACATTCCGGCGAAATCGAGCTCCGGGGGCAGCTTCAACGGGGCGAAACCGAAGCAGCGAATACCGAGATCGTCGAAGGACTTGGCGTCCGTGCCGCCGGAGAGCATGTAGGGCACGGCGCGGGCGATCGGGTCCTCCGCCTTGAGCGCGGACTGCATGGCGTCGACGAGCGCGCCGTCGAAGCTGGTCTCCAGCGCCTTGTCGCCGTGCACGTCCTCGCGCTTGACCCGGGGGCCGAGGATGCGGTCGAGGTCGGCGAGGAACTCCTCCTCGTAACCGGGCAGGAAGCGCCCGTCGACATGGGCCGTGGCCTGCCCGGGGATGACGTTGACCTTGTAGCCGGCGCCCAGCATGGTCGGCGCCGCGGTGTTCCGGAGCGTGGCGCCGATGATCTTGGCGATGCCGCCGAGCTTGTCGAGGGTGGCCTCCATGTCCTCGGGGTCGAGCGGGGTGCCGAGGGCGTCGGACAGCTCGTCGAGGAAGGACCGCACGGTCTTGGTGACCCGCACGGGGAACCGGTGCCGGCCCAGCCGCCCCACGGCCTCGCACAGCTCGGTGATGGCGTTGTCGGTGTTGGTCATCGAGCCGTGGCCGGCGGTGCCGTCCACGGTCAGCCGCATCCAGTGCATGCCCTTCTGGGCCGTCTCCACCAGGTACAGCCGCAGGTTCTCGTTGACCGTGAAGGAGAAGCCGCCGACCTCGCCGATGGCCTCCGTGACGCCCTCGAAGAGGTCGGGGTGCCGGTCCACGAGGTGGCGCGCGCCGTAGGTGCCGCCCGCCTCCTCGTCCGCGAGGAACGCCAGCACGATGTCGCGCGGGGGCTTGCGGCCGCTGCGCAGCCGGTCCCGTACGACCGCGAGGGTCATGGCGTCCATGTCCTTCATGTCGACCGCGCCCCGGCCCCAGACGCAGCCGTCGGCGATCTCCCCGGAGAACGGGTGGTGGGTCCAGTCGTCGGCGTTGGCCGGTACGACGTCGGTGTGGCCGTGGATCAGCAGCGCCGGCCGGGAGGGGTCCTCGCCCTCGATCCGGGCGACGGTCGACGCCCTGCCCGGGTGGGACTCGATGATCCGCGGCTCCAGTCCCACCTCGGCGAGCTTCTCGGCCACGTATTCGGCGGCGGCGCGCTCCCCGGGGCCGGAGTGGTCGCCGTAGTTGCTGGTGTCGATCCGGATCAGGTCCCGGCAGAGGTCCACGACCTCGTCCTCGCCGGTGACGCCGCCGAAGCCCGACGTGGTCGGCGTCGACTCGCTCACACTGCCTCCTCGTGGTTCACGGCCGTGGGCTCGCGCCGGGGTCGCCGACGCCGCGCACGGCGGGGGTCCGCCCTCATCCTCCCGCGCGGGGCGCCCGACCCCAAGGCCGCGCGGGGGCCGACACATGCCCGTCACATCTCCGGCCCGCGGCCCGGGGCCCTCCACGGCCCCGCCACCGCCCGCCCGGCCGTGTGATCGAGGCACTCCGAATGTTTGCTATTGTTTTCCACGTCGCCAAGGCCACCGGCCAGGGCGGCGAAACACCTGGTCCGGGTGGCGGAATGGCAGACGCGCTAGCTTGAGGTGCTAGTGCCCTTTATCGGGCGTGGGGGTTCAAGTCCCCCCTCGGACACTCACAGAGACCCCAGCTGAGCTGGGGTTTTTTGCTTTGTGTGGGTGGCCGGAAGCGCGTCGGGCGCTTCCGTCGCCGCGCTCAGGAGCGTCACGTACTGGTCGATCCAGCTCTCGATCGTTCGCCGGTTCCAGATGTCCGTGGAGAACTCCGCGTATCCCGCGTACGCGTCGCCCGACGGGACGAGGCCCACGCTCAGGTCGTTGCGGGCGGCGCGGGTCGCCAGGTCGTCGATGGCGACGGTGAGGTGCGGCAGTTCGATGCCGGTGTCCAGGGCGCTCTGGAAGGCGAAGCCGAAGGGGACGCGGTCCGGGACGCCCGGGACGCCGCGCGCCCGCAGCTCCGCCGTGATGCGGCGGACCGGCATGTAGTGGTCGGCCGCCTCCAGGATCTCGCGGCCCACCTCGTCCACGACGTCGGCGAAGCGCCGCTCCCCTCCCGCCCGGACCCGGAGCACGAGGGCCGCCGCGGTGCAGGTCACCATCGCCTCGTCGGCACGGGTGCGGCGGTTGGCGAACGGCACGCCGACCACCACGTCCCGCTGGGCGGAGAGCCGGGCCAGCAGGGTGCCGTACGCCGCCGCGGCCACGGCGAACGGCGTGGTGCCGCGCCGCCGGGCGAGGGCCTCCACCGCGGCCCGTACGCCGGCCGGCACCTCGAAGACCACGACGTCGCCCGCGCCGCTGGGCGCGTCCGGGCGCGGGCGGTCCACGGGCACGTCCGCGGCCAGCGGGACGCCGTCGAGCCGGCGCGCCCAGTGGTCGAGCCGCGCCCGCTCGACCGCCGGGCCCGGGCCGCCGGCCTGCCGCTCCGCGTACCGCGACGGCTGCGGCACGGCCTCGTCCAGCCCGTGCGGCTCCCCGGTCGCCGCCGCCCGGTAGAGGGCCGCGAACTCCCGCAGCAGCACGCTCACCGCCCAGCCGTCGCAGCTCACATGGTGGAGCACCAGCAGCAGCACCCAGCCGTCGGCGGCGGTCCGCAGCAGGCGCGCCACCGGTTCGACCCCCGCCGCCAGGTCGAAGCGGTGCTCGGCGGCCTCGGTGCTCAGCCGGCCGATCTCGGCGTCCCGGGCGGCCGGTTCGAGCCCGCTGAGGTCGGTCACCGGGAGGTCCACCGGCCGGTGGGCGAGCACCTCCTGCCACCACGGCCCGTCGTCCCCGCCGCCGGTGCGGCGGAAGCGGGTGCGCAGCGCCTCGTGCCGGGCGGTCAGCCCGGAGAGCGCGGTGCGCAGGGCGGCGAGGTCGAGGCGGCCGGTGAGGGTGAGGCGCAGGGCGACGTTGAACACGTGCGGCAGCGGGTGTTCGGCGTGCAGGCCGATGAAGCCGTTCTGCTGCGGGGTGACCGGCGCCCGGCTCACCACCCGGTCCTCGGCCTCCGCGGCCCCGGTGAGATACGCGGCCATGGCCCGTACGGTCGGCTCCCGGTGGAAGCGGGCCATGGGGTAGTCGGTGCCGAAGGTCTCGCGGACGCGGTTGACCAGCCGGATCGCGGTGATGGAGTGGCCGCCGAGGTCGAAGAAGGAGGTGTCGGGCCCGATGCCGTCCTCGGGGACGCCGAACTCGGCGGCCCACAGGGCGCGCAGCCGCCGCTCGGCCGATGAGCCGCCGTCGCCGGCCACGGGCGCGACGGCCCCGGCGGCCCCCGGCCCCGTACCGGCCGTCATGGCCGTCTCCGGCCCCGGCCCGGCCCCGCACCCGGGCCCGTGCTCCGTCTGCGCCCCCATCGCCGGCGGGAGGGCGGGCGTCGGTACCAGCGCGGGGCTCGGCAGCGCCGCGCGGTCGAGCTTGCCGTTGCCCGTGAGCGGCAGGGCCGGCAGGATCGCCCAGGCCCGGGGCACCAGGTACTCCGGGAGCCGCGCGGCGAGTTCGTCGTGGAGCCGCTGGGCGGTCTCCCGCTCGTCGCCGGGGCGCACGGGGCGTACGGGGACGGCGTACGCCGCGAGATACGCCTCGCCCCGGTGGTCCCGGTGGGCCAGGACCACCGCCTCGCGCACCGCCTCCAGCCGGTTGAGCACCCGGCCGGCCTCCTCCGGTTCGACCCGGTAGCCGCGGATCTTCAC
The DNA here is from genome assembly GCF_051386515.1 of Streptomyces sp. URMC 123. Classification (NCBI taxonomy): domain Bacteria; kingdom Bacillati; phylum Actinomycetota; class Actinomycetes; order Kitasatosporales; family Streptomycetaceae; genus Streptomyces; species Streptomyces sp. URMC 123. The sequence goes on from NZ_JBPQTV010000222.1 coordinate 8,327, forward strand.
CTGGTCGTCGACCCGGCCGCGGAACTCCAGCGCGCCGTCCGGGGTCCAGCGCACCAGGTCGCCGGTGCGGTACAGGCGCTCGGCGGTGCGGCCGGTGGGGTCCTGGGCGAAGCGCTCCGCGGTCAGCTCCGGGCGGCCCGGATAGCCCCGCGCCAGGCCCGGCCCGCCGACGTACAACTCGCCGACGGCGCCGACCGGTGCCGGGGCGCCCGACGCGTCGAGGACGAGGAGCGAGACGTTGTCGACGGGGCGGCCGATGGGGATCGGCGGGCCGCCGGTGCCGCCAGGGTCACCGGGGTCGCCGGGTGTGACGGTCTCGGTGGTGCACAGCACGGTGACCTCGGAGGGTCCGTAGACATTGAGCACCTGGTACGGCGTACCGGGGCGCGGGCGGGTGCGCAGGACGTCGCCGCCGAGCAGCAGATGGCGCAGCGGCGGCTGTTCACGCGGCCCGAGGGCCAGGACGGCCTCGCCGAGCGCCGTGGGCAGGATGGAGAAGGTGACGTGCTCGGCGGCGTACCAGCGGGCCAGCGCGGCGGGGTCGGCCCGGACGGCGTCGTCGGCGACGGTGATCGACGCGCCCGCGGTCAGGGCGGGCCAGATCTCCAGGACGGAGGCGTCGAAGCTCTGACTGCACACCATGGCGGCGCGGTCGGCCGGGGTGGTGTCGAAGCGCCGGTGCTGCCACTGGCACAGGTCGACGACGGCGCGGTGCGGCACGGCGATGCCCTTGGGGACGCCGGTGCTGCCCGAGGTGTGGACGACGTAGCACAGCGACTCGGGGCCGGTGGCCGGGGCGGCGGGCGCGCCGGCCGGGTCCCGGGCGGTGTCGGTGACGAGGACGACGGCCGGCCCGTCGGGCAGGGCGAGCCGGGCGGCCCCGGCGGCGTGGCTCACCACGGTGCGCGCCCCGCACTCGGCGATCACGGCGCGGGCGCGGGCGGGGCCGAGGGAGGGGTCGAGCGGCAGATAGCCGCGGCCCGCTTCGAGGGCGGCGAGCATGGCCACGACGAGGTCGGCGGAGCGCGGCAGCCAGAGGGCGACCACGTCGTCGGGGCGCGGCTCGCCGGCCCGCTCCCGGATCGCGGCGGCCAGCCGCCCGGCCCGCGCGGTCAGTTCGCCGTAGGTCAGCCGAGTGTCGCCGCAGATCACGGCCGTGCGGTCGGGGGCGGTGGCGGCCTGCCGGGCGACCAACTGCTGGACGGTGACGGGGGCGACGGGCCGTACGGGGCCGTGGCTCCACTCCGGGGGCACGGGCCCGCCGTGGTCCGACGGCTCCACGAGCCGGGAGAGCGGGGTCGCGGGGGCGTCGAGGGCGGCCCGGAGGAGGGTGTGGAAGGTGTCGAAGAGCCGGTCGACGGTCGCAGCGTCGAACAGGTCGGTGGCGTACTCCAGATGGCAGCGGACGCCGTCGGGGGTGTCCGTAAAGTACACGCTCAGATCGGTGAGGGACTTGTCCGGGCCGGCGTCGAGCGGGGTGGCCCGCACGCCGGGGAGCTCGAAGCGGAAGGGGTCCTCGCGCTCGAACTCGGCGAGGGTCTGGAAGACCGGGGTGCGGTCGGTGGCGCGGCGGGGCGCGAGCTCGCGGACCACGGTCTCGAAGGGCACGTCGGCGTGGTCGTACGCGTCCAGGGCGACCCGGCGCACGCGGCCCAGCAGGGTGTCGAAGCCGGGGTCGCCGGAGAGGTCCAGGCGCAGGGCGAGGGTGTTGACGAAGAAGCCGAGCAGGTTCTCGGTGCCGGGCGGCCGGCGAGAGATGGGGGTGCCGACGACGATGTCCTCCTGGCCGGTGATCCGGTGGAGGGTCGCGGCGTACCCGGCGAGCAGGGTCATGAAGAGGGTGCCGCGCCGGCGGGCGGAGAACTTCCGCAGCCGGTCGGAGAGTTCGCGGTCCAGGGTGTGGAAGACGGCGCGGCCCCGGGCGGTCATGGTGGCCGGGCGGGGCCGGTCCAGCGGGAGCTCCAGCACGGGCAGGTCGCCGCCGAGCGCGTCGAGCCAGTACTTCAGGTCCTCGGCAGCCTTGGGGTGTTCCAGGGACGACGCGAGGTGCCGCCGGGCGTGGTCGGCGGGGCCGTGGGTGAGCTCGGGGAGGCCGGGCGGGGTGCCGTCGAGCTCGGCGCGGTAGAGGGCGGAGAGGTCGCGGGCGAGCACGGCGGCGGAGGCGGCGTCCACCACGATGTGGTGGAGGGAGAGGACGAGCACGTGCAGGTGCGCGCCGAGGGCGGCGGCGCCGACGCGGCGTTCAGCTCGCTGCCGGCCGTGGCGGCCGACCCGGGGCGGGCGCACG
>NZ_JBPQTV010000223.1:0-10560 GCF_051386515.1 Streptomyces sp. URMC 123
GCTCTCGGGCGGCAGCGCGCTGCCGCCCGAGAGCAGCGTGGTCTTCGCCTCGGGCCGCGCGGCCGGCGCGCCGGTGCCGTCCGCGCCGGGAACGGCGAGGGGCGGCGCGAACACGGTCTCGGGCAGGGCGACGGAGCGGTCCTCATCGGCGGACGCGCTGGTATCGGCGGTGGCCCAGGGGGTCACGGCATCCCCACCGGGGGCGTCTCCGGCACGCCCGGAGCCCACCGCGCCGCCGGCGTCTGCCGACCCGGACGCGCCGGACGCAACAGCGGCCCCGGCGGCGCCGGACGCGGCCGTGGAGCCCAAGCCGTCCGAGGCACCCCCGGTGCCCGCGGCACCGCCGGCGCGCCCTGAACCGGCGGCATCCGCCGACCCGGCCGCGCCGGGGGCGGCCGCGTGCGCGGCGTCCGCAGCCACCGCGCCCGCAGGCTCACCGGCACCAGAAGCGCCGGCCGACCCGGGCGCGCCAGCGGACCCGGCCGCGCCGGGAGCAGCCGCGGAGCCCGGGCCGTACGGGGCATGCCCCGCGCCCGCCGTACCAGCGGCCCCCGCGCCTTCGGCGGCACGCCCGGAACCAGCGGCCCCGGCGGCGCCAGCCGGCCCGTGCGCACCGGACGCGTCATCCGCTCCCGCGCGCGCCGTATCAGCGGTGACGGCCGCGCCCGCACCGGACGCGCCAACAGACCCGGCAGCGCCGACGGGCTCACCGGCACCGGGAGCAGCCGCGGAGCCCGGGCCACCGGCGGCAAGCCCGGAGCCGACGGCCCCTGCGGCGCCAGCCGGCCCCGCCGCGCCGGAAGCGTCATCCGCACCCACGCGCGCCGTATCAGCGGTGACGGCCGCGCCCGCCCCCGTACGGCCGGAGCCGGCCAGACCACCAGGCGCGGAAGCGCCAGCGGACCCGGCGGCGCCGGGAGCAGCCGCGGCGCCAGCCGACGCAGCCGCACCAGAAGCGCCGGCCGAACCGGCCGCGCCAGCGGACCCGGCCGCGCCGGGAGCAGCCGCGGAGCCCGGGCCGTACGGGGCATGCCCCGCGCCCGCCGTACCAGCGGCCCCCGCGCCGCCGGCGGCACGCCCGGAGCCGACGGCCCCTGCGGCGCCAGCCGGCCCGGCCGCACCGGACGCGTCATCCACACCCGCGCGCGCCGCATCCCCGGTGACGGCCGCACCCGCCCCCGTACGGCCGGAGCCCGCCGCGCCGGAGGCGGCCGCGGCGCCAGCCGACGCAGCCGCACCGGGACCGCCGGCCGAACCGGACGCGTCAGCGGACCCGGCGGCGCCGGGAGCGGTCGCGGAGCCCAGGCCGCCTGGGGCATCCCCGGTGCCCGCCGCGCCAGCGGCCCCGCCGCGCCGGAGGCGGCCACGCGCGCCTCGTTCCCTGAGCCCGCCGCAGGCGACCCCGCGGCGGGGATGCCGATGCGGTCGGCCGCCTCCTGGAGCCACTCCGGGGGGCTCAGCAGGAAGGACGTCGCCTCCAGATCGATCCGCTTGGGCGGCGTCTCGGCCGGGGCCGCCGGTTCCGGCACCACTCCGTACTCCTCTTCATAGCGGCGGATCACCTCGCCGACCGGGAGGCCCGGCCAGAGCGTGGCGTCTCCGCTGTCGCGCGCGATGACCAGCCGGGTGCGGCCGCCGTCGGAGGACGGGCCGTCCTCCCGGTCCTCGGCCCAGGCCACGAAGCCCAGGTCGAACTCCCGCACCCGCACCTGACGGTGCTGGTACGCCGGCACCTCGCCGTTGATCCAGCGTTCGGCGCGCTCCTGCGCCTGCGCGAAGGTCACCATCGCGCTCACTCCTCCACCGGGACGGCGTACGCGAAGCCGCCGTCCACCATCAGGTTGGCCACGGTCTCCAGCTCGGGCGGGCTGCCCGCCAGCCGCTGGAGGAAGTCGTCGAAGTCGTCGCCGCACGGCAGCAGCAGTTCGGCGACGCGCTCCTGGGTGGACGCCCAGCCGTCCCGGTCCCGGGCGTCGTCGTACGCGCAGAACCAGACCGAGCCGATCGCGTCGCCCTTGACCTTGACCGCGATCACACCGCCCTGGACGAAGGCCACGCCCAGGTAGTCCTTGGTCAGGTGGTCGCGCAGGCACTTGTTGACGTACAGCAGGTCGTTGACGGCCGCCTCGTCCCGCACGGTCAGGAACGGCTGGTCGACGAGGAGGCCGAGCTCGGCGTCGAGCGCCACGCCCACGGGGGCGCAGCCGCCGGCGGCCTTGAGGAAGGCGCGGTAGGCGCCGGGCAGCCGGTAGCCGAGGTCCTCCTCGACGTCGAGCACCTGTTCCTCGGTGACCGAGAGGCCGCCCTTGGGCAGGGCGAAGTGGGCCGGCCGGGTCTCCTGGAGGGGGCGGGTGCCGCGCTTGTCCTGGTCGACGGCCGCGGTGGCGAGCCCGCCGTGGTGCCGCAGCAGCGCCTTGACCTCGACGGGTACGAGCTCCATCCGGCGGGTGCCGGCGACGTGGTGCCAGGTCCAGCCGTGCGGGGTCGCGACGGGCGACAGGCTGCTCCACAGCTCGTGCCCGGCGGCGTACTGGGCGGCGTTGGCCGAGACGTAGTCGGTCAGCCGCAGCTCGTCCACGCCGAAGCCCTCCGGGGGCTCGGCGATCTCCGCGGCCGCCCGGGCGTAGGGCGAGAAGTCCGGGTAACCGTCCTCGTCCACCCGGACGCCCATGGGGTGGCGAGCGGCCCGGACGGGGTCCGGGAAGTGCACGACCTGCCCGGCGTAGGCCGTGTTCGGTGGCGTGGCTGCTGCCCCTCGCCGACCTGTCGTCATGGCGGATGCCCCCTGCTGGATCTGGCTATTGCCGCACAGCCTATGCGGTGCCGCTCGGGCCGGTCCCGCCCCGCACGGCCCACCTGACTTCCACATCGCCGAGGACATTTGGCAGGCTGTCACCGCAACTCGGGGGATTGCAGGGGGATTGCACGGAGGGGAAGCGCGAGATCATGTACACAACCAAAGACCGGGGTGACGCACCGGCGTCGGGCGACCCCCGGCTCAGCTGGAGCAGCACCGACGACCTCGTCCGCCCGCCCGAGCTCCGGCACCGGCGCGACGGCATCCTGCCGGCCGTGGCGGCCGCCCTCTCCGTACGCGGCGAGACCCTCACCGTCACCGGGGCGAAGGGGGAGACGCCGCCGGCCCTGCACCCGCTGGTCCAGGACTTCCTCGACGCGCTGCCCACGGTTCAGCGCGAACGTTTCACCGGGCGCTGTCCCGAGGCCGTGCTGGTCTCCCGCTTCCTGGCCGCGGCCGAGGCGGGCCGCAGCAAGCGGGCCTCCCGCAAGCCGCTCAGCCAGGGCGAGGCGCGCCGCGCCCTGAAGCACGCCAAGCTCACCGCCCGGCGCATCCGCGAGGACGGCGACCCGCTGCACGGCAGTTACGCCCCGCCCTGCCGCTCCTGCGAGGCGCTGCTCGCGCACTTCGGCGTGCGGACCGTCACGGTGGGGGCGGCCACCGCCCAGAACAGGAGCTGAGGTGCGCGCCTTCGAACGGACGGCGGCCACGCGCTTTCCCGTCGCGGTGGACGCCGCGCTGCGGGACGCGGGCTGGCAGCCCGGACGCTGGGACATCAAGCAGGCGGAGGTCTGGGCCGACGCGCTGCGGGCCCATGTCTCGCCCGCCGGCCACCGGCACGCCGTGTTCCCGGCGGCGGTGGAGGCGTGGGCGGAGTTCGGCGGGCTGTGGATCAGCGGGCCGGGGCCCGGCCGGCAGATCGCGCCCTCGCCGCTGCGCATCGATCCGCTGTGCGGGCTGCACCTCGCCCGCACCCTCGCGGACCTGGGGCGCGCCCTGGAGACGGAGATATGCCCGCTCGGCGAGGAGACCGGGCCGGAGCAGCACGCTGAGCCGGGCGAGGGGCGGGCGCTGCTCGCGATCGACACCGAGGGGCGCGTCTACAGCCTCGACCACAGCGGTGACTGGTATCTGGGCGCGAACATCGACCAGGCGCTCGCGACGCTGGTCACGGGCGTGCGCCCGGCGCGGCTGCTGACCCGGCCCTGAGAGCCCCGGGCGGGCGCAGCAGCGAAGCAGAAACGGAAGCGGAAGCGGAATGACCGGCCCGGCCCGGGAGGGCCGGGCCGGCGCTCACGCCGAGAGGCGGTCCGGGAGCACCGCGGAGACCCGGAAGCCCCCCGTCGGCGTCGGCCCGGAGACGAATCCGCCGCCCAGCGCCGTCACCCGCTCCCGCATGCCGACCAGCCCGTTGCCGCCGCTGGGCAGCCCCGCGTCGGAGCAGCCCTCGACCGCGGGCCCGTTCTCCACCAGCACCGCGACCTCCGCGGGCCGGTGCGCCAGCCGTACCCGCGCCGTGGCGCCCGCGGCGTGCTTGTGCACGTTGGTCAGCGCCTCCTGGACGACGCGGTAGGCGGTCCGCTCCACCTGGGGGGCGTAGCTGCGTGGCTCGCCCTCGACGGACAGCTCCACGGCCATCCCGGCCATCCGGGACTGGCCCACCAGCGCCTCCAGCTCGTCCAGGCAGGGCCCGTCCGGCTCGGCGGACGCGGTGGCGCGGCCGGCCACCGCCGTGGCGACCTCGGCGAGCCGGGTGGGCGCGGCGAGGCCGTCCCCGCCGGGGCCCGGGCGCGCGCCGGAAGCCGGCTCGGACCCGCCGCCGGGCCCCGAAGCGGAACCGGAAGCGGAACCTGTCGCGGCGGAAGCCGCGGAGCCGGCCGCCGTCGCGCCGGAGCCCGCCGAACCGGAAGCCTCCGCGCCGGACGCCGGAGCCGCGCCCGCCCCCGTGCGGGAGCCGGACGCCGTACGGGAGCCGGACGCCGTACGGGAGCCGGACGCCGTACGGGAGCCCGCCCCCGTAGCGCCGACGGCGGCGCGCGGGCCCGTTCCCGAGCCGTCGACCGTCCGCAGGACGCCCAGCATCTCCCTCAGCTCGTTGAGCGCCTGCCGCCCCATGTCACCGACGAGCCCGGCGTTCTTCGAGGCCCGCTCGGGGTCCTTGAGGGCGATCGCCTGGAGCGCCGCCGCGTGCACCACCATCAGGCTCACCCGGTGCGCCACCACGTCGTGCATCTCGCGCGCGATCCGGGTGCGCTCCTCGTTGCGGGCCCACTCGGCGCGCTCCTCGGCCCGGTCGGCGAGCAGCGACAGCTCCCGCTCCAGGCCGTCCGCGCGGTCCCGCAGGCTCTCCACCAGGCGCCGCCGGGCCCCGACGTACAGGCCGAGCAGCACCGAGGGCGCGGTCAGGCCGAACGCCATCAGCGACGAGACCAGGGGCACCACCCACATCGGCGGGTCCCAGCCGTCCTTGGCCGCGTCCTGGACGAGCCGCACATAGGCGACGATCAGGGTGCCGAGGAAGGACATCCCGGCGAGCAGCGCGGTTATCCGGCGCGGCACGTCGGAGACGGCGAGGGAGTAGAGGCCGACGACGCCGAGGAGGAAGCCCACCTCCACCGGGGTCACCGCGATCGAGATCAGCACGACCGCCACCGGCCAGCGGAGCCGCAGCAGCACGGTCGTGCCGACGAGGACGCCCAGGAGCGCGCCGAGCGCCTCCGGCAGGCCCGTCCGCTCGGCGACGTTGACGCCCTCGAAGAGGCACTCGATCGCCGAGACCAGGGCTATGCACAGGTCCAGGACCATGCTGCGCCGCCGTGGCCACCACCACGGCCCCTCCGGCACGCCCGGCTCGCCGCGCGCGCCCCTTCCCTCCGTTGCCCCCGTCGTGGTCATACCATCCAGACTACGGGCGGGTGCGACCGATTTTCCGGGCGGTTCGGACGCCGGCCGCCCCCTCCTGGACGGCCCGCGCCCCGGCCCCGTACGGACCCGCACGGGCCTGTCCCACCCACCTCCCGCAGCGCGCGGCGATACCGTCGCCCCGAAGCCCGGCGGTACGGCATAGTGTTGGGTGCCGAGCGAGGCACTCCGGACCACTGTCCGGTTTGAACCGTTCAGCAATCCCCTGTGGTGTAATTGGCAGCACAGCGGCTTTTGGTGCCGTTTGTCCGGGTTCGAGTCCTGGCGGGGGAGCCCGAGTCGTCGCATCCCCGGATGTCCGCACGGATGTCCGCCCGCACGCCCGCCCGGCGGTCCCCCCGACGGGCACCCGACAGGCACCCGCCGCGCCCCGAGCGGCACCCGCCCCGCGTTCTCGCCCTGATGGGCCCCGGTATCCTGCGGGTGTCCACCCCCGAAGCCGAAGGGCACACCCGTGAGCGCCAACCGCCCGGCAGCCGTCGTCGTCCTCGCAGCGGGTGAGGGCACCCGCATGAAGTCGGCCACCCCCAAGGTTCTGCACCAGATCTGCGGTCGGTCTCTCGTCGGCCATGTCGTCGCCGCCTCCCGCGAGCTGGACCCCGAGCACCTCGTCGTGGTCGTCGGCCACGCCCGCGAGCAGGTCGCCGGCCATCTCGCCGAGATCGACCCCGATGTCCGCACCGCCGTGCAGTACGAGCAGAACGGCACCGGCCACGCCGTGCGCATGGCCCTCGAGGAGCTGGCCGGCGGCGGCGCCACCGTCTCCGGCACCGTCGTGGTGGTCTGCGGGGACACCCCGCTGCTCACCGGCGACACGCTGCGGCGGCTCGCCGACACCCACTCCGCCGACGGCAACGCCGTCACCGTGCTGACCGCCGAGGTCCCCGACGCCACCGGCTACGGCCGGATCGTGCGCGACCCGGCCGACGGCGCGGTCACCGCGATCGTGGAGCACAAGGACGCCACCGACGCGCAGCGCGCCATCAACGAGATCAACTCCGGGGTGTTCGCCTTCGACGGCGAGCTGCTCGCCGACGCGCTCGGCAAGGTCCGCACGGACAACAGCCAGGGCGAGGAGTACCTCACCGACGTCCTGGGCATCCTGCGCGAGGCCGGTCACCGGGTGGGCGCGGCCAAGGCCGGCGACCACCGGGAGATCCTCGGCATCAACAACCGGGTGCAGCTCGCCGAGGCGCGCCGGCTGCTCAACGAGCGACTGCTGCACACCGCCATGCTCAGCGGGGTCACGGTCGTCGACCCGGCCACCACGTGGGTGGACGTCACCGTCACCTTCGAACAGGACACGCTGGTCCACCCGGGCACCCAGCTGCTGGGCGCCACGCGCCTGGCGTCGGGCGCCGAGGTGGGCCCGAACACCCGACTCAAGGACACCACCGTGGGCGCCGGCGCCCGGGTGGACAACTCGGTCGCGGACGGCGCGCTGATCGGCGAGGGCGCCACCGTGGGCCCGTACGCGTATCTGCGCCCCGGCACCCGGCTGGGCGCGAAGTCCAAGGCCGGCGCGTATGTCGAGATGAAGAACGCCGAGATCGGCGAGGGCACCAAGGTGCCGCACCTGTCCTACGTCGGGGACGCCACGATCGGTGAGTACACCAACATCGGCGCGGCGAGCGTCTTCGTGAACTACGACGGCGTGAACAAGCACCACACGACGATCGGGAGCCACTGCCGGACCGGGTCCGACAACATGTTTGTGGCTCCTGTCACGGTCGGGGACGGCGCGTACACCGCCGCCGGCTCCGTCATCACCAAGGATGTGCCCCCGGGTTCGCTGGCGGTCGCACGAGGCCAGCAGCGGAATATCGAGGGTTGGGTGGCCCGCAAGCGACCCGGAAGTGCCGCCGCGCAGGCTGCCTCGGCCGCGGCCCAGGAGTCCGACGGCGGTCAGTGACCGTGCAAGGGTGCCTCGAACGGGGCGTACCGTTGGAAACGCATCAAGAGCACACGAAGTGACATCCAAGGAGACTGTGCTGTGACCGGGATCAAGACGACCGGCGAGAAGAAACTGATGCTCTTCTCCGGCCGCGCCCACCCCGAGCTGGCCGAGGAGGTCGCGCACCAGCTCGGTGTCGGCCTGGTCCCGACCAAGGCGTTCGACTTCGCCAACGGCGAGATCTACGTCCGCTTCCAGGAATCCGCACGTGGCGCCGACTGCTTTCTGATGCAGAGCCACACTGCTCCGATCAATAAGTGGATCATGGAGCAGCTGATCATGATCGATGCTCTCAAGCGGGCCTCCGCCCGGAGCATCACCGTGATCGTGCCCTTCTACGGCTATGCCCGCCAGGACAAGAAGCACCGCGGCCGCGAGCCGATCTCGGCCCGCCTGATCGCGGACCTGCTCAAGACCTCGGGCGCCGACCGCATCCTCACGGTCGATCTGCACACCGACCAGATCCAGGGCTTCTTCGACGGCCCGGTGGACCACCTCTTCGCCCTGCCGGTCCTCGCGGACTACGTGGGCGCCAAGGTGGACAACACCAAGCTGACCGTCGTCTCCCCGGACGCCGGCCGGGTGCGCGTCGCCGACCGCTGGTGCGACCGGCTGGGCGCGCCGCTGGCGATCGTCCACAAGCGGCGCGACAAGGACGTGGCCAACCAGGTCACCGTCCACGAGGTCGTCGGTGACGTGAAGGGCCGGGTCTGCGTCCTGGTCGACGACATGATCGACACCGGTGGCACGATCTGCGCCGCCGCCGACGCGCTGTTCGCCAACGGCGCGGAGGACGTGATCGTCGCCGCCACGCACGGTGTGCTCTCCGGGCCGGCCGCCGACCGGCTGAAGAACTCCAAGGTGAGCGAGTTCATCTTCACCAACACCCTGCCCACCCCCGGTGAGCAGGAGCTCGACAAGATCACGGTGCTGTCGATGGCGCCGACGATCGCGCGCGCGGTGCGCGAGGTGTTCGAGGAGGGCTCCGTGACGAGCCTCTTCGAAGAGCTCGCCTGATCACTTCCGGTCTCTTCCGGTCTCTTCCGGTCTCTTCCGGGAGCTCCGGGTAGATCGATTTTGGGCGGCCTCCCCCGCCGGGTAGACTCGACGAGTTGCTCGGCGAGGGAGGCCGTACGCGTGTCGTACGGCGGTCCGTTATCGACGCGCTCTTCGTAGCAGGTCTGTCGTGGGCCGAGTGACCGCCGACATCCCTACGCATACGAGGAGTGCTCCCATGGCCGAGGTCAAGATCTCCGCTGAGCTCCGTACCGAGTTCGGCAAGGGCGCCGCCCGCCGCACCCGCCGCGAGAACAAGGTTCCCGGCGTCATCTACGGTCACGGCGCGCAGCCGGTCCACGTGTCCCTCCCGGGCCACGACCTGATGATGGCCCTCAAGACCTCGAACGTCCTGATCTCCCTGACGGTCGACGGCAAGACCGAGCTGGTCATCCCCAAGGCCGTGCAGCGCGACCCGCTGAAGGGCTTCATCAAGCACGTCGACCTCCTCACGGTCGTGCGCGGCGAGCAGGTCTCCGTCGAGATCCCGGTCCACACCGAGGGCGAGCTCGCCCCGGGCGGCAACCTGCTCGAGCACGTGCTGAACGCCCTGCCGGTCGAGGCCGAGGCCACGCACATCCCCGAGTCGCTCTCCGTCTCCATCGAGGGCCTGGCCGCGGGTGACTCCGTGCACGCCAAGGACATCACCCTGCCCTCCGGCGTGTCCCTCGCCGTCGACGGCGACACCGTGGTCCTCCAGGTGCTGGCCGCGCAGACCGAGGCCGCGGCCGAGGAGTCCGGCGAGGAGTCCGCGGAGGCCTGATCCGCCCCGAGGACACTCCTGTGGCCGCCGTGTCCCGCGCCGTACGCGCGCGGGGCCGGCGGCCATGCTGATGGGTGACGGTTGTGACGGCGGTGACAGGTTCGGCCCCCCGGGGGCCCGGCGGCCCGGCCGCGGGAGGAGACACGCGCATGACGGACGTGGACGTGGACACGGACGCGGACAGCCCCTGGCTCGTGGTGGGCCTGGGCAACCCCGGTCAGGAGTACGCCGGCAACCGGCACAACATCGGCTTCCTGGTCGCCGACCTGCTGGCCGACCGGATGCGGGGCAGATTCAAGGCGCACAAGGCGCGGGCGCAGGTCGTCGAGGGGCGCGTCGGCCCGCCGGGGCCCGCCGGGCGGCGGGTCGTGGTGGCCAAGCCGATGTCCTTCATGAACCTCTCCGGCGGTCCTACGGCGGCACTGCGCGACTTCTACAAGGTGCCGGTGGGGCATGTCGTGGCGGTCCACGACGAGCTGGACATCGACTTCGGCGCGCTGCGGCTGAAGAAGGGCGGCGGCGACAACGGCCACAACGGCCTGAAGTCGATCACGAAGGCGATGGGGCCGGACTACCACCGCGTTCGCTTCGGCATCGGGCGCCCCCCGGGGCGCATGCCGGTCGCCGACTTCGTCCTCAAGGACTTCTCCTCGGCGGAGCGCAAGGAGCTCGACTACTTCGTCGACCGCGCGGCGGACGCGGTCGAGGCGCTTGTCCTGGAAGGACTGACCCGAGCGCAGTCCACGTACAACACGTAACCGGGGGCGCGGCCCCCAACCTCTGTGTCCCGCGCCTCCGGCGCGGGACACAGAGGTTTTTTCGGGGGCTCCGCCCCCGAACCCCGAAGCGTCTTCGCGCCGCTCCGCGCGCGGCCCCCGAAGCGAACCTGGGGGCTCCGCCCCCGGGAAACAGGTGCGGAGGCCCCGCACGCCGGCTCCGCCGGGAAGCCTGCCGTGAGCTGGGCTGGGGAACCCTGGCGGACGCCCGCCCTGGGACCGCAGCCCGGACCTTCACGCGCGGGGCCCGGGGCGCAGCCCGGGGTGCCCTTCTGGGGCGGGGCCCCGCCCC
>NZ_JBPQTV010000224.1:0-10512 GCF_051386515.1 Streptomyces sp. URMC 123
CTCCCACCACACGTCGCCGTCGTCGGTCAGCGCGACGTTGGTGAAGACGGAGTTGCCGAACAGCGTCTTCATGGCGTGGGCCTTGCGGTGCAGCGCGGCGAGCCGGGTGCGGCCGCCGTCCCCGACGGCCGCCAGCCGGACGGGCCACGGGCCCTGCCGCAGCCGCGCGATGTGTTCGGCGACGCGCCCGGCGGCCCGGTCCAGCTCTGCGGCGGGGGAGAGGGAGCGCAGCTCGTCCGTGACGGCCAGCAGCGCCGCCAGATGCCCGGCCAGCTGGATGTCCAGCTCCTCCTCGCGGGAGCGGTGCGGGCCGTCATGGCCGATCTGCTCGGCCATGGTGTGCACCGACTTGCTGCGGATCGGTTCGTACATGGATGGCCTCCTGACGCTCAGGAGACCATCCTAACTTAGATTCTGTCTAAAGTTGGCTTCTGTGGATAAGTGCTCCGGCGTACAGGGTCGCGCGACAGCATGGGTGCGGGGCGTGCCGCCGGCGCTCAGTACTGCCCGTAGCCGTCCAGGAAGCGCCCGATCCGCTCCACCGCCTCCGTGAGGTCCTCCGCCCGGGGCAGGGTGACGAGCCGGAAGTGGTCGGGCTCCGGCCAGTTGAAGCCGGTGCCGTGCACGATCATGATCTTCTCGGCGCGCAGCAGATCGAGCACCATCTGCCGGTCGTCCTTGATCTTGTAGACCTTGGGGTCGAGCCGGGGGAAGGCATACAGCGCGCCCTTGGGCTTCACGCAGGTCACGCCCGGAATCCGGGTGAGCGCCTCGTACGCCGCGTCCCGCTGGGCGAGCAGTCGGCCGCCCGGCAGCACCAGGTCGTTGATCGACTGATGGCCGCCGAGCGCGGTGGCGATCGCGTGCTGGGCCGGGACATTCGCGCACAGCCGCATGTTGGCCAGGATCGTCAGGCCCTCGATATAGCTGGCGGCGTGCTCCTTGGGGCCGCAGACGGCCATCCACCCACTGCGGTAGCCGGCCACCCGGTACGCCTTCGACAGACCGTTGAAGGTCAGCGTCAGCAGATCGGGGGCGATGGCGGCGGTCGGGGTGTGCGTGGCGCCGTCGTAGAGGATCTTGTCGTAGATCTCGTCGGAGCAGACGATCAGCTGATGGCGGCGGGCGATCTCGGTCAGTCCGCGCAGCAGCTCGTCGTCGTACACCGCGCCCGTGGGGTTGTTCGGGTTGATGATGACGATGGCCTTGGTGCGGTCGGTGACCTTGCGCTCGATGTCGGCGAGGTCCGGCATCCAGTCGGCCTGCTCGTCGCAGCGGTAGTGCACGGCCGTGCCGCCGGAGAGGGAGACCGCGGCGGTCCACAGCGGGTAGTCCGGGGCCGGGACGAGCACCTCGTCGCCGTCGTCCAGCAGCGCCTGCATGGCCATCTGGATCAGCTCGGAGACGCCGTTGCCCAGGAAGATGTCCTCGACGTCGAGCGGGATGCCCTTGGTCTGGTAGTGCTGCATCACGGCCCGGCGCGCCGAGGGGAGCCCCTTGGCGTCCCCGTAGCCATGGGCGTCGCCCAGGCCGCGCAGCATGTCCTCGAGGATCTCGGGCGGGCACTCGAAACCGAAGGGGGCCGGGTTGCCGGTGTTCAGCTTGAGGATGCGATGACCTGCCGCCTCCAGCCGCATTGCCTCCTCGAGCACCGGGCCACGGATCTCGTAGCAGACATTCGCGAGCTTCATTGACTGGATCACCTGCATGTCGGCCACCCTAAACGGGCGCCCGAGCGGCTGCGCGGTGTTTTCGGCCACCCCCGCTCACCGAGGGTGACGGCCGTACGGGGCCCTCAACGCCGAGGCGCGCGCCGTACGGTGCGACCCGCCAGCACATCCGTACGGCGGCCGCCTTCGATGACGAAGCGGCCATCGATCAGCACATGGGGAATGCCGGTCGGCAGGGTGCGCGGGGCTTCGAAACTGGCGCCCGCGGCCACCGTCTCCGGGTCGAAGAGCACGAGGTCCGCGCGGTGGCCCACGCGCACCCGCCCCCGGTCCGGCAGTCGCAGACGGGCAGCGGGGCGTGATGTGAGGTGTGCCACGCATTCCTCCAGGGGGAGGACACCGAGCTCGCGCGCATAGTGACCGAGGTAGTGCGGAAAGGTGCCGTACGCGCGCGGATGCGGCTTCGCGCCGTGCAGAATCCCGTCGCTGCCGCCGGTGTGGACCCGGTGCCGCATGATCGCCCGGACGTTCTCCTCGTTGCCGACGTGCTGGAGCACGGTCGGGCCGAGCCGGTCCTCGATCAGCAGCCGGCGCGCGGTGGCGAACGGCTCTTCGCCGCGTTCGGCGGCGCTCCGCGCGACAGTACTGCCGACGTACCCCGACAGACGGGGATCGGCCACCCCGGAGACCTCGATCGTGTCCCAGTCGACCGGCACGCCGTGGCAGCCGTCCGAGCCCGTCACCTCCAGCGCGTGCCGGACGCGCGCCGCCGTCGCCCCGTCCCGCAGCCGGGCGAGCGTGGCCTCCGGCCCGCCCTCGGCGGCCCAGCTCGGCAGCAGCGCCGCGAGTGTGGTGCAGCCCGGCAGATACGGATACGTGTCCAGGCTGATGTCCACGCCCCGCGCGAGCGCCTGGTCGAGCAGCGCGAGCAGCTCCGGCGCGCGCCCCCGGTTCTCCGCGAAGTTCAGGGTGGCGTGCGCCAGGTGCAGGGCGCACCCCGCGTCCCGCGCGAGCTCGATCATCTCCTGGTACGCGGCGAGGGCCCCGGCGCCGTACGAGCGGTGGTGCGGGCAGTAGTAGCCCCCGTACCGCGCCACCACGCGGCACAGTTCGGTCAGCTCGCTGGTCGAGGCGTACATGCCCGGGGTGTAGGTGAGGCCGGAGGACAGGCCCACCGCCCCCTGTTCGAGGCCCTCGGCCACCAGTCGCCGCATGTGCTCCCGCTCGGCCGGGGTCGCCGGGCGGTCCGCCCAGCCGACGGCCAGCGCCCGTACGGTGCCCTGGGGCACCAGATAGGCGGCGTTGACGGCGATGCCCTCGCCGCCGAAGCCGTGGTCGAGGCGGTCGAGGTACTCGCCGACCGTGCGCCAGTCGAGGTCCAGGTCCCCACCGTCGCCGTTCCAGCCGGTGATCTGGGTGCGTATCCCGGCGAGCGTCCGGTCGTCGACGGGCGCGTACGACAGCCCGTCCTGGCCGATGACCTCCAGGGTGACGCCCTGGGCGGCCTTGGCCTCGTGCGCGGGGTCGCGCAGCAGCGCCAGGTCGCTGTGCGCGTGCATGTCGATGAAGCCGGGGCAGAGGACGAGGCCGGCGGCGTCGACGGTCCGCCCGGCGCCCGCGCGCGCCGTGGGCCGCGGCCCCGGGCCGTGGCGCTCGGGCCGGATCTCGGCGATCCGGCCGCCCGTGACCCGCACGTCCGCGCGGTAGCGGGAGCGCGCCGAGCCGTCGATCACGGTCGCGTCGCGGAAGACCAGTTCTGTGTCCATGCGGGCCCCTCGGGGTGCGCGGGCGTCAGAAGGCGGTGCGGGGCCGACGGGCGGCCGCAGTACGGTGCGAGGCCACCGGAGCGGGTGACCCCTGTCCGCGGCGCGCGGGCGTCAGAAGAACGTGCGCACGAAGTCCGTGACCGTACCGGCCTCGTCGACGACGGGAATCAACTGCCACTTGTCGAACGCCGTGCAGGGGTGCGACAGGCCCAGCCCGACCCAGTCACCGACCTCCAGCTCCGCCCCGTCCGCCAGATCGATCCAGGCGTGCTGGTCGGAGAGCTTGCGGACCGACAGACCGGTCGCGGGGCGCGTGGCGCCGTCCCGGGCGGACCGCACGACCTGCGGCTCCGGCAGGTCGAGGTCGTGGGCCGCGTCCCGCTTGCCCGCGTTGACGAACGCCTGTCCCGGCTCGGGCCGGGAGACCACCTGCGCCCACAGGCGCAGGGCGGGCCGCAGACCGCCCTCCTCGGGCAGCCGGTTGAAGGGCGTCAACCGGCGGTAGTGGCCGTCGTCGTGGGAGACGTACGCGCCCGAGCGCAGCAGCTTGAGCACCGGCCGGGACAGCTGCGGCAGTTCGGCGAACACCTCGGCCACGGTGTCGAACCACGCGCTGCCGCCCGCGCTGACGACGATCTCCTCGACGTCGCCGAAACGCTTCTGCTCGTCGAACTCCACCGCCAGGGCCGTCAGCCGGCGCAGCCAGGAGCGGACCGTCCCCACGTCCGCGGCGGGCACCTCACCCTCGTAACCGGCCACGCCCACGAGCCGCAGGGTCGGGGTCGCCGCCACGGCGTCGGCCACCGCGGCGCAGTCGGCCTCCGTACGGGCGCCGGTCCTGGCCCCGGGGCCGGCGCCCAGCTCCACCACGACGTCCAGGGGCCGGCGCGCCCCGCAGGCGGTGAGCGCGTCCGCCATCAGCTCCACCCCACGCACCGAGTCCACGTAGGTCACGCAGTGGAAGTCGGGGTCGGCGTCCAGTTCTCCGGAGAGCCAGCGCAGCGCCGCCGCGTCGACCAGCTCATTGGCGAGGAAGATCCGCTCGATGCCGAAGGCGCGGTAGACCCGCAGATGGGCCGGCACGGCCGCGGTGACGCCCCACGCGCCCTCGGCGAGCTGGCGTTCGAAGAGCTGGGGCGCCATGGGTGTCTTGCCGTGCGGGGCGAAGGCGAGGCCGTGTTCGGCGCAGTAGCGCCCCAGCAGCGCGAGGTTGTGGTCCAGCGCCTCGGCGGACAGCGTCAGTACGGGGGTGAGGAAGCCGCCGTCGAACAGCGACCGCCGCTGGGCCGCCAGTTCGCCCACCGTCAGGCCCTCGGCGTCCGGGGGCAGCCCCTTGAAGCGGTGGTCCACCCGCTCCTGAGCGAGCCTGCGCACGGCCGTACGGACGGAGGCAGCAGCCGTACGGGTTGAGCCTGCAGCAGTACGGGCTGAGCCGGCGGCCGTACGGACGGAACCTGCGCCCGTACGGGCGGAGTCGGCGGCGGAGGGGTCGGCGGCCATCGGGCCTCCTTCGAGAAGGCGTCGCGAAACCGTTGCGCTGTGTGCAACGCTCATTGCGTATATCGCTGACGGCTGTCTAACATCCCGGCAATCGCCGGGTCAATGGCGCGCGACTGACGAGGAGCGGCCCGATCGTGAGCACTAGCGGGGATGTCGACGCCGTCTGCCTCGGCGAGTCCATGGTCACCTTCGTGCCCCGCCGGCCCGGCCGACTCGCCGAGGTCACCGAGTTCGAACGGGGCGTGGGCGGCGCCGAGTCGAACGTCGCCTGCGCCCTGGCGCGCGCCGGCCACTCGGCGCGCTGGATCAGCCGGGTCGGCACCGACGCCTTCGGCGACCACCTCCTGGCGGCCGTCGCCGCCGCGGGTGTCGACGTGCGCGCCGTACAGCGCGACCCCGACCGCCCGACGGGCGTCTACTTCCGTACGGCGGGCGAGCGGCCCACCGCCCCCGCGGCACCGAGCGCCCCCACCGGGCCGCCGGCCGCCCCCGGTCTTCCGACGGCCGCTCCCGGGGCGCCGCCCGCCGATCCCGCCGAGCTCCCCGCCGAGGTGGTCTACTACCGCGCCGGCTCCGCCGCGGCCGCCCTGTCACCCGAACTCGTCAGCCGCGACCACGCCTGGTCCGGCCGCGTCCTGCACCTCTCGGGCATCACCGCGGCCCTGTCCGACGGCTGCCTCGCCCTGCTGCGCGAGCTGACCGTCCGCCGGTCCGGGCGCCCGCTCGTCTCGTTCGACGTCAACCACCGTCCCGCCCTGTGGCGGGGCAGGGCGGACGCCCCCGCCGTGCTCGCCGAACTCGCCCGCCGCAGCGACCTCGTGTTCGTCGGCGAGGACGAGGCCGCCGCCGTCTGGGGGCTGCACGGCGCCAGCGCCGTGCGCGCCGCGCTCCCCGAGCCCGCGGCCCTGGTCGTCAAGCACGGCTCCCGGGGCGCCACGGCCCATCTGCGGTCCCCCGACGGCTCCGAGGCCGTCGCCTTCGTGCCCGCCCTCGCCGTGGACGTCGTGGCCCCCGTCGGCGCCGGGGACGCCTTCGCGGCCGGCTACCTCTCCGCCACCCTGCGCGGGCTCCCGCTCGACCGGCGGCTGCGGCACGGTCATCTGATGGCCGCCGCGGCCCTCACCGTCCCCGGCGACCTCGCCCACCCGCCGCCGCGCGACCTCGCCGACCGCCTCGCCGCCCTGCCTCCCGAGAGCTGGGGCACGCTGCGGCTCCGACCCGGCTGGACGGACGGTGGCGGCCGGCGCCCCCCGGCCCCCGGGCCGCGGGACTCACCCGCGCGGGACTCATCCGCGCAGAACTCCCAGGCGAAGGAACACACCCACCCCATGAGCCGGACCGAGGAACGCACCCCATGAGTCAGACCGTCGACCGCGCCCTGACCATCCTGCCGCTGCTGGCGGCGGGCCCCGCCAACCTCGAACAGGTGGCCACCCGGCTCGGCGTGCACAAGTCCACCGCGCTGCGCCTGCTGCGCACCCTCGACGAGCACGGGCTCGTCTACCGCCAGCGGGACCAGCGCTACCGGCTCGGCGCCCGGCTCTTCGCCCTCGCCCAGGAGGCCGTCGAGAACCTGGACATCCGCGAGATCGCCCATCCCCACCTCGTCGCCCTCAACGAGAAGTGCGGCCACACCGTCCACCTCGCCGTCCAGGAGGACAACGAGGTGCTCTACATCGACAAGGTCGAGAGCCGCTATCCGGTGCGGATGTACTCCCGCATCGGAAAGCCCGTCGCGATCACCGTGGCGGCCGTCGCCAAGGTGCTCCTCGCCGACCTGCCCGAGCCCGAGCGGCGCGCCGTCGCCGAACGGCTGGACTACCCCCGCTACACCCCCCGCTCGACCCCGGACGCGAGCGCGTTCCTCGCCGAACTCGCGGCCGTCCGCGAGCAGGGCTGGGCCACCGACTTCGGCGGCCACGAGGAGTCGATCAACTGCGTCGGCGCGCCCATCCGCGGCACGGAGGGCCGCGCCGTCGCCGCGTGCTCGGTGTCCGCGCCCAACGTGGTGGTCTCCGCCGACGACCTGCTCGCCCTGCTGCCCCTGGTGCGCCGCACCGCCGACGCCATCAGCCGGGAGTACACCGGCCGGGCCCACTGACGTACGAGCCCGCCCACCGACGCACCGCCCCCGCCCGCTGACGTACGAGCCCGAACGCCCCGCCGACCCGCGTACGCCCCGCGCGTACGGCCGACCGAGGAGCCCTGCCATGAGCGAGAAGATCGCGATCACCCCGCCCACCCACACCACCCCGCCCGCGGCGTTCTCGCACGGCGTGCGCAAGGGCAACATCCTCCAGGTGGCCGGCCAGGTGGGCTTCCTGCCCGCCGTGCCGGGCCGGCCGCCCACCGTCGTCGGGCCGACCCTGCGCGAGCAGACCCTGCAGACCCTCGCCAACGTCGCCGCCGTACTGGAGGCCGGCGGCGCCACCTGGGAGGACGTGATGATGCTGCGCGTCTACCTCACCGACACCGAGCACTTCGCCGAGATGAACGCGATCTACGACGCGTACTTCGCCGATCTGCGGCAGCCCCCGGCGGCCCGCACCACCGTGTACGTCGGCCTGCCCGCCGGCCTGTTGATCGAGATCGACGCGCTCGCCGTCCTGGACTGAGCGGGCCGGCATGTCGCCCGCCGCAGCCGCAGGACCGCCTGCCGCGGCGCCACCGCACACCGGTGGCCTGCTCGCGCTGATACCCGGCACCGCCGGTCTGCTGACCGTCGCGGCCCTCGGTGTCGCCCTGCTGCTCTTCCTGATCATCAAGGTCAGGCTGCAGCCCTTCGTCGCGCTGCTCGCGGTCTCCATCGGCGTCGGCCTCGGCGCCGGTCTGTCGGTCACCGAGCTCTTCGGCACCGTGCAGCGCTCCGGCGCCGTCTCCCTGATCGAGTCCGGCATGGGCGGCATCCTCGGCCATGTCGCGATCATCATCGGGCTCGGCACGATGCTGGGCGCGATCCTGGAGGTGTCCGGCGGCGCGGAGGCCCTCGCGGAGCGGCTGCTCGGGCTGTTCGGCGAGCGGCGCGCGCCGCTCGCCATGGGGCTGACAGGACTGCTCTTCGGCATCCCCGTCTTCTTCGACGTCGGCGTCTTCGTCCTCGCACCGATCGTCTACGCGGCCGCCCGGCGCAGCGGCGCGTCCGTACTGCGCTACGCCATGCCCCTGTTGGCAGGACTGTCGATGACCCACGCCTTTCTGCCGCCGCACCCGGGGCCGGTGGCCGCCGCGGGACTGCTGAGGGTGGACCTGGGCTGGGTGATCGTGATGGGCGTCGCGGTGGGGTTGCCCGCCGTCCTGGCGGCGTGGGCCTACGCGGCCTGGATCGGCGAGCGCGTCTTCGTCCCGGTGCCCCGGGACATGGTGGAGGCGGTGGCCGAGGCGCGGGCCGCGATCGCCGCCGAGCACCCGGGGCGGGGCCCGGCACCCGTGCCGACGACCGGCCCTGAGCCGCCCCCGGAGCCGGACAAGGAGCCGCGCCCTGAGCCGGGGACGGAGGCCCGCCCCGCACCGGGTCCGCCCCCCGCGTCCGTCGGCACGGTCCTCGTGATCATCGGCACCCCGCTGCTGCTGATCCTGCTGGCCACCTTCTCCTCCGTCGCGCTCGACCCCAGCACCTTCCGCTCGGCCGTCGAGTTCCTCGGCCACCCCTTCGTGGCCCTGACCCTCGCCCTTCTGCTGGCGTACTACCTGCTGGGCATCCGCCGCGGCTGGTCGCGCGCCGCCCTGGAACGGGTGTCCACGGCCTCCCTCAAGCCCGTCGGCAACATCCTGCTGGTGGTCGGCGCGGGCGGCGTGTTCGGGGCGGTGCTCAAGGGCAGCGGGGTCGCTCAGGCCCTCGCGGACGCCTTCGACGACGCGGGTCTGCCGGTCGTCGTGCTCGCCTGGCTGATCGCGGTGGTGCTGCGGGTGGCCCAGGGCTCGGCGACCGTCGCGATCGTCACCACCGCCGGCATCGTGGCGCCCCTGGTGGCGACCGACGCGTACACCCAGCCCCGGCTGGCCCTGGTCATCATGGCCGTCTCCGCGGGCTCCATCTTCGCCTCGCACGTCAACGACGGCGGCTTCTGGATCGTCGCCAAGTACTTCGGCATCTCGGAGCGGGACACGCTCAAGTCCTGGACGGTGCTCGAATCCGTTCTGTCCGTGGCCGGCTTCGCGGCGGCGGCCGTACTGTCCCTGGTGGTCTGACGCCCTGTCCCTGGCGGCCCGATCACCGCACCTGGCCACCGCCCCGGGCCGGCGCGCCTGGCCACCGCACCGGGCCGGCGGAACGTTCCGCCGGCCCGGTACGCGCTCGCCGTACGGCGACGGTCAGCGCGTGCGGCAGTACTGGTTCTCCTTGCCGATGGAGCGGTACATGCAGTCGGCGTTCTCGATCAACTGCAGTACGGCGTCACGGTTGCGGCCGGTCTCCCGCTCGATGACCTCGTCGGGCGGGTAGAAGCCCCCGCCGCCCGCGCCCGCGGGATACATCTCGAAGGTGTAGCCGAAGATCTTGTGCACGCCCCAGAGCCAGTCGTCGATGGAGCCGTCGGTGATGTACAGATCGCTGGACTGCTCGGGGGTGTAGCCGTTGCTCGCCGCCATCTTGCGGCCCACGGCGGCGAAGGCGTCGCGGTCGTCCTGGGTGAGGCCGGGGGCGGTGTCCGCGTAGGTCCAGCCGTACGGCCACAGGACCAGCTCGCTGTAGGTGTGGAAGTCGATCGCGGCCTTGATCTGCTGCGTGCCGCCGACCACCCGGCCGCGGACGAAGTCGGCCACGACCTTGACCTCGGGCGCCGACTCGGGGGCCCGCCCGCGGTACGTCTCGGAGCCCGTGTTGCCGGAGGAGCCGCCGCAGCAGCCCCACTTGTAGTCCCAGTTGCGGTTCTCGTCGGTGCCGACGGCCGACGAGCCGCTGTTGGGCTGCCGGTTCTTGCGCCAGCTCCGGTACGAGCCGGTGGCGATGTCGTACTCGCCGCCGTCCGGGTTGAGGTCGGGGATGATCCACAGCTCGCGGCCGTTGACCGCGTTGGTGATCCGGGAGTCGGTGCCGTAGTCCTCGCCGAACTCGCGCAGCAGATACAGGGCCATCTCGACGGTGAGGTGCTCGCGCGCGTGCTGGTGGTGGGTGAAGAGCACCTCGGGCTCGTTCTCGTCGGTGGCGACATTGTCGCTGATCTTGATGGCGACCATGTCCCGGCCCTGGTACGACTTCCCGATCACCTTCTTGCTCATGATGGTCGAGTGGCGGGCGACGCGGGCGTCGATCTCGGCCATGGCCTCGGCGTAGTTGTGGTAGCGGGAGTCGGCCGGCGGGAAGTCGCCCGGCCGGGCCGGCTTGCCGTTCGACCGGTCCGGCGGGCCGGGCAGCGGGACCAGCCGGTGGCCGAGCGCGG
Organism: Streptomyces sp. URMC 123; assembly: GCF_051386515.1. Classification (NCBI taxonomy): domain Bacteria; kingdom Bacillati; phylum Actinomycetota; class Actinomycetes; order Kitasatosporales; family Streptomycetaceae; genus Streptomyces; species Streptomyces sp. URMC 123. The sequence continues at coordinate 10,315 of NZ_JBPQTV010000224.1, forward strand.
CGACCGCGCGCGCCTGCCCGGCGTCTGCCGTGACGACCACCGAGCGGGCGTGGACCTCGTCGATCGAGACGCCGGTGGCGGCGACGGCGGTGCGTTCCGCGGCGGTCGCGGGGCCGGTCACCTCGTACTGCCGTACGTCCTCGTCGGGATCGGCGGAGCGTCCCGCCGCGGTGCCGGTGGTGTGGGGGGTGTGGGGGG
>NZ_JBPQTV010000225.1:0-10506 GCF_051386515.1 Streptomyces sp. URMC 123
GGTGGGCGGGGGCTTCGTCGCCGGCCCGGGTCCGGGTTCGGCCCGGCACCGGCCACCCGCCCGTACGGCCGCCCCCGGCGACCGGCACCGCTCCCGCCGCCGCCAGCCGCGCCCGTACCCGGAGCCCCAACGGTGTCAGCGTGGCCGGCGCGCGGGGGCGTACGGCCCGCCGGAGCGCCGATCGCGCCGCGCCCGCGAGGCCCTCCGGGAACCGCCCCAGCAGCACGGCCAGCACGCCGATCACCGCCGCCGCGACGCCGCCGCGCGCCCCCGCGTCGAGCCCGACGAGCAGGGCGGCCGCGGCCATCGCGCCGAGCAGGCTGTCGGCGCCGAGGACGAGCACCGCGGCGAACCACAGCAGCCCGCGCACGGGGTCGTAGGCGTTCGGGTCGAACGCCCGCAGTCCCATGCCGAGGAGCCCGCCGCCGAGCGCGGCGAGCGCGGCGCCCGCGACGAACGCGGCCAGCTTCAGCGCCGGCACCGGGACCCCGGCCGCCGCCGCGCCCGCCTCGTGGTCCCGCATGGCGGCCAGGGCGCGCCCGGCCCGGCCGCGGCGGAGCGCGACCACGGCGGCCAGGGCGCCGCCGAGGACGAGGAGTTCGAGCGCGTAGTACGCCCGGTCGTCGCCGAAGCCGGCCGGGCGCCCGAGGCCGAGCCCGGCGGTGGCGTACGGCTGGACGAACACGAAGCGGCTGACGGCCACGCCGAACGCCAGCGTGGCGAGCGCGAGGGCGAGCCCGTGCCGCCGGATGGCCGGCCAGCCGGTGAGCAGCCCCAGCGGCGCCACGAGCACCACGGCGCAGGCGAGGGCGGGCAGCTCCGGCAGCGCGGGCAGCCCGGGGAAGCGGCCGGCCGCGAGCAGCGCGGTGAAGAGGGCGCCGAGCCCGGCGTACGCGGCCTGCCCCAGGGAGAGCTGCCCGCCCCGGCCGGTGACGACCACCAGTGACAACAGGACGATGCCGAGGGCTGGGACCTGCACGGAGGTGTGCAGGTCGCTGCCGGCGAGGCCGAGCGGCAGCAGGAACAGCACGCCGCACACGATCCACGCGGGAGCGGGCCCCCACGCGGCGGCGCGCGACCGGAGCCGCCGCGAGCGGGTGGCCGCGGCCGCGGCCGGTGCACGGGGTGTGTCGCCGGGTTCCGGGTCCGCTGGCCGGCGGGCGTCGTGGCGGGGGCCGGGTGTGGGTGCGTCGGCGCGGGCGCCGCGGTCCTGCTCGGGGGGCGCGCTCGGGCGGTGCGCGGCCTGTGTGCGTGGCGTTCGGGCGTCGGTAGCGTCGCCGGGTGCCGGTGGGGGGCCGTCGGTCGTGCCGTCCGGGGCTTTCCGGACGGAGTCATGGTCGCCTCGCTCCGGTGGCGAACTCGGCGCGTTCGCCGAGGGGACCGGCTGGTCACCGGTGGGGGCACCCCTGGGCCCGGGCGGGTCGTCCGGGCATGGCCGGCCCGGGGGCGTCGCGCGCTTCGCGCGGCCGAGGTGCCCGCCGAGGCGTTCGGTGAGGCGGGGGCGCGTCGCCTTGGGCGCGGGGGTCGTGATTCCCGGGAGGGCGAGCGCCGCGACCAGCAGGGCGACCACGAAGAGGTTCGCCCCGACCGCCTGGAGCAGCGGCTCCGCCCAGCCATGGGGGTGAAACCGCGTCAGCTGGCTCTGGGCGACCCCGATGGCCAGCGCCACGGCGACCGCCACCGGCAGGCTCCGCATGCCCGCCGCCACGGCGACCGCCATCACCTCCATGACCAGCAGCGGCAGTCCGTACGGATCGAGGCGGACGTGCGGCGCGAGCAGTACTCCCGTCAGGCCCGCCGTGAACGCGCCGAACGCCCAGCCGGCCGAGGCGACGCGGTCCGCGTCGATGCCGCCGAGCACGGCCAGCGGCCGGTTGTCCACCACCGCGCGCAGCTCGCGGCCGAAGCGCGTCCAGCGGGTGACCGCGCCCACGCCGGCGGCCATCGCGACCGCCGTGCCGAGCTGCACCCAGGGGTCGGCGGGCAGCAGCGCGGGCGCGTCCGCGCGGGCCCCCCGCCCCCAGATCAGCCCGGCGGCGCCCACCAGGAGCACGAAGACGCCGAGGGAGGCGACGAGCGTACGGGCTGGGCCGGCGCCGGTGAGGTCGCGGGAGAGGGACAGCGGGCGGAAGACCACCGCGTCCAGCGCCAGGCCCAGCGCGGGCGCGACGACCAGCAGGGTGAAGGCCGCGGCCAGCGGGAGCGGCCACTGCCACTCGACGGCGCACTGCCGCATCACATAGGCGGCCACCATGGCGATCGCGCCATGGGCGAAGTTGAGCACGCCGGTGGCGCGATAGGTGACGATCAGGCCGATGCCGGTGAGCGCGGCGGCGCTGCCGACGGCGAGCCCGGCGAGCGTGAGGTCGTAGGTCAGCGTCCCCACGTCTCACGCCTCCGGCCCGGGCCCGGGGCCGGCCGACGGCGGGCCGACGGTCGGTTCGCACACGGGGCAGGGCCCCATGCCCAGTTCGAGCCGGATCTTCCGGTCGGGGCGGAACGCCTCGGGCTTGCCGGCGACCAGCGGGCAGTCCGGCCGGTGCAGCAGGGTGCCGCCGGGGACGGCGATGAGGGAGTCCGGGCGGTCGGCGGCGCCGCCGGAACCAGTGATTCCGGCGGTGGGCCCGGGGGAACCGGCCGTGCGGGGCGGCTCGCCCGCCGCGTTCCGGCCACCGGGCGCGCCCGCTCCGTTCCGGCCGTCGCCGCCGCCCGTCGTGCCCCGGCCGCCGCCCGATGTGTCCCGGCCTCCGGCCGTGTCCGCGCCGTCGGCCGCCTGTGGCCCGCCGCCCCGCGTCCCGGAGCGGTCGCCCGGACCACGGCCCGCACCCGTACCCGTACGCCCGCCCGCCCCCGTACCCGCGCCGGAACCGGAAACGGAACCGGAACCCGTGCCGCCGCCGGGCCGGCCCCCGGGTTCGTCGCCCGGAAGCGGAGGGTGGGGCGCGCTCGCCCGGCGAGGTTCCCCCGCCCCGGAGGGCGGTTCGAGCCGGTCGCGGCCCTCGTGCCGCTCCTGCCGTTCCTGCCACTCCTGCCGTTCCTGACGCTCCCCGAGATCGGGGCCCGCCGCGGGGCGCTCCGTGCCGGCCGCGGCGTCGCCATTGGCGTACGGGCCGTCGGCAGGGCGCTCCGGGCCCGGACCGGGGGCGGCCCCGGCCCCCTCCACCACGATCCCGCCGGTCTCGCCGGCCCCAGCGGCCACGCCACGCGCGTACTCGCCGCCCTCCGCGTACGACGGCCCCGCCGAACCGTCCGGCCCCGCCGTCCCCTCCCAAGGCTCCGGTTCCGTCGTCACCAGCAGCCGGTGCAGCTCCTCGACCCGGGCCGCCGCGAGCCCCTGCTCGCCCCGCGTCAGCAGCAGCGCACCGGCGACGATCAGCGCCGCGCCGGGGACCGTGCACGAGGCGAGGTAGGGGATCTGGCGCTCGGCGAAGCGCTCGCCGGAGACCCCGTACCAGCCCACCACGCACAGCACCGCCCCCGCGGCGAGCGCCGCCCAGCCTCCCCAGTGCCCGGGGCCCCTCGCCCATGACTCCCGACAGCGCCGGGCGGCCCGGCCGGCCCAGGAGTCCGGGCCGCGCCAGGCGTCCCGTGCCCACGGTCGCGCTTTCCGCATCCGGCCCCCTCACATCCCGGGACGGTCGATGACAGCTGACACTCCACAACGGCGTCCACAACGGCATCCGTGACGGCAGTCCTGACGGCGGCCAGGACGCCGGCCGAGACGGCATCCATGACGTCATACCCGCGATGGCCTCATCCGACTGTCCGATGATGGCCCGCAATGGCTCCGATCGCTCCGGATCGGCGCCGACCGATCAGGACCGCCCCGAATCACTCCAGGACCGCCTCGGCGGCCGCCCCGGGCCGTTCCAGGACCGCCCAGGGACCGTTCCAGGACCGCTCCCGTGCCGCCCGCCGACCGTTCCCGGCCGTCCCACGACCACCTGGCGTCGCCGTCCGGCGAGTTGCGCTCTGCCGGGCGGAGCCACACTCTGAGAGCATCGAGCAGTACGGGTCCGACTACATCCGGTGGTGAGCCAGATGGTCCTCGGCGAACACCCGCGGGCGGCGGCATGGGCGGCCGCCGCGGTCCTGCTCCTGGCCCCGACGGCCGTCGCGTGCGGCGACGACGGGGGCGGCGGCACGGGCACCTCCACCCCGACACCCGGGGCCGCCTCGCCCGGCACGGAGTCCCCGGGCACGCCGACGGGAACGGCCCGCCCGCCCGCCGAGAGCGCGCGGCCCGGCGATCCGGACGAGGCCCGTCGGCAGGTCGCGGAGAACTGGAAGAAGTTCTTCGACCCGGCCGTCCCGCTGGACCGCAAGGCGGAACTGCTGGAGAACGGCGACGACATGCGCCCCGTGCTGGAGGCCTTCAGCGGGGACGAGCGCGGCGGCAAGGTGCAGGCGAACGTCTCCAAGGTGGAGTTCACCTCCGCGACCGAGGCGCAGGTCACCTACGACCTCATGCTGGACGGCCGGACGGCCCTGCCGAACTCCGCCGGCACCGCCGTGCTCCAAGACGACACCTGGAAGGTTTCGGCCAAGTCCCTCTGCGCGCTCGTGAAGATGAGCGGGAATGTCTCGGTCCCGGGCTGCTGACCGCGGGTCCGACACCACCTCCTCACGCCTCCTGCGCGCCCCCGTCCTCCTCCTGATCGTGCTGACCGCCCTCGCGCTGACCGCCGCCTGCGGCAGCCGGCTCCCGGAGAGCGCCTTCGAGGGCCGCTCCCCGGGAGCCGGCGCCCCGGCCCCCACCGGGCCCGCCCGGGGGGAGCCCGTGAAGGTCGGCATCATCACCTCGGCGACCAGCCCGGTCGGCGCCGCCGCCTTCGTCGGGCCGCGCGACGGCGCCGCCGCCTACTTCCACCGGCTCAACGCCGGGGGCGGGCTGAACGGCCGCCCCGTCCAGGTGGTCACCTGCGACGACGGCGGCAGCGGCGTGGGCAACAACACCTGTGTCCACCGCCTCGTCGACGAGGAGAAGGTGTTCGCGCTGGTCGCCACCACCGCCCTGGACTACGCCGGCGCGCCCCGCGTCAGCCGTGCCGGCGTCCCCGACATCGGCGGCCAGCCCATCGGCCCCGCCTACGACACGCACCCGCACCTCTACGGCATCTACGGCAGCCAGGCGCCGCGCGACGGCCGGAAGCCGGGCTGGGGCGGCACCCTCTACGGCGGCACCGAGGTCTACCGCTACTTCCGGCGGGAGCACGGCGCCCGCACCGCCGCCGTCGTCTCGTACAACCAGGCCTCCTCCGCCGCCTACGCCCGGCTGGTCACCCGCGGGCTGGAGGAGGAGGGGTACGAGGTGGTGGGGGAGCAGCTGGACTTCGCGCTGCCGAACTTCCCCGCGGTGGCCGCCGATCTGCGCGCCCGCGGCGCCGACCTGGTGTTCGACGCCCTGGACACCCATGGCAACGCCCAGCTGTGCGAGGCCATGGACGCGGCCGGAGTACGGGTGACCGCCAAGGTCACCAACGTGCAGAACTGGTCCGCCGCCGTGGCCCGGGACTACGCCAAGGCCCCCGGCTGCCGCAACGCCCTCTGGGCGACCGGGGCCAGCCGCTCCTACGACGACACCGGCCACCCCGCGGTCCGCGAGTTCCGCGAGGGCATGCGCGGGCGGCCGGGCGCCGACACCCTCTCCCAGTGGCAGCTGGAGGGCTGGGCGGCCGCGATGTGGTTCACCGACGCCGCGCGCTCCTGTGGCGCGGATCTCACCCGGGCGTGCGTCGAGCGCTTCCTCCGTGCCGAGCCCTATACGGCGAACGGCCTGCTGCTCCCGGTGACCTTCGAAAAGCTGTCCGAACCGCCCCGGACCCGGCACAGCTGTCTGTCCGTGGCCCGCTGGCAGGACAGCGCCCGGGGTGGTGAGGGAGGCTGGGTGTCGCAGGGCGAGATGACCGAGAACTGCTTCACCGTGCCGCAGCTGCCGTACCCTCCGTGATCGCAGAAGTGATCGAAAAGTTCCCTCGGGCGGCTACCGAACTGGCAACTGTTCGAGAACAAATCGATCATGCCGGTCAACCTCCGAGGCGAAGGTGGGGTCCAACCGGGCGAAAACCCCGACAATGGAGACGGCGGGATGTTTGCCGCGACAGTCGATCAACCCCACCCCCGCACCACCGAGGAGTCACCCGCCGTGTCCCCCCTGCCCAGCGCCGAGTGCATAGCGGACTCCGCGGGCGGCCTCACCTTTGACATCGCCGACTGCGGAGGGCCCCGGCCCGACGCCTTCTGGGACGCCGCCCTGGTGCTGCGCCGCCGGGCCGGCGGCCGAGGCGCCGAGCGGGCCGCCGGCCCGGACCCCGCCGAGCACCCCGGGGAGGAGGTCCGGCTGCCGCTCACCCCCCTCGGGGACGGCCGGCTGCGCGCCGCGCTGCCCAGCACCGTGGCCCTGCCGGAGGGGCGCTGGGCCGCCTACGCCGTGCTCGGGGACGACGAGCCGCTGCGGCTGGCGCCGGCCGGCACGGATCTGCGCTCGCTCGCCGACCGCCGGCCCGACCCCACCGGGGCCGTCGCCGCCCGCATCCCCTATGTGACCCGGCACGGCAACCTCTCGGTGCGCAGCTGGGTGCGGGCGCCGCACGCGGAGGTCGAGGAGGTGCGGGTGACGGAGGGGGCGCTGACCGCGCGCGGCCGGCTGTACGGGGTCGTGGCCGGGCCCGGCACGGTGGTGGAGGCCCGTTGCCGGCGCGACCCGGCGGCGGTGCGCACCGCGCCGACGGCCGTCGACGAGGGCGGCGCCTTCGCGTTCACCCTCGCCTACAAGGAGCTGGCCGACGTGTGGCGGGGCGGGGAGGACCGCTGGGACCTGTGGCTCCGGCCGGGCGTGGGTCCCGGCGACGGTGCGAACAGCCCCGGCGGGGGCGAGGGCGCCGTGCGGATCGCCCGCATTCTCGACGACATCGCCGACAAGAAGCAGTCCGTGCGCTTCCCGGCGCAGTCGTCGGCGACGGGGCACGGCGTGGCGGAGGCGGTGCCGTACTACACCTCGGACAACGACCTCTCGATCCGCGTCGCGGCCCAGGCCCGCGCCACCTGACGCCGGCGGGCACGCGAACAACGGCGGCCCCGCGCACGCGCGTACAACCCCCCGTACGCGCACCCCGCGCACCCCGCGCACCCCGCGCACCCCGCGCGCGCCTTCGCGCACCTCGCGGACGGAACCTGTCCGCGAGGGCTGGGAGACTCGCGCCATGCTGGAAACCTCCGCTCGCCTCCTGCGCCTGCTCTCCCTCCTGCAGACCCACCGCGAATGGTCGGGGCCCGACCTCGCCCAGCGGCTCGGGGTCACCTCCCGGACCGTCCGCCGGGACGTCGACCGCCTGCGCGAACTGGGCTACCCCGTGCACGCCACCCCCGGCACCGGCGGCGGCTACCAACTCGGGGCCGGCGCCGCCCTGCCCCCGCTGCTCCTGGACGACGAGGAGGCCGTCGCCGTGGCGATCGGGCTGCGCTCGGCCGCCGGCGGCGGGATCGCCGGCATCGAGGAGACCTCGGTACGGGCGCTGGCCAAGCTGGAACAGGTGCTGCCCACCCGGCTGCGGCGCCGGGTGGAGTCGCTCAACACGTACGCCGTGCCGATGCTGCGCGGGCACTACGGACCCACCGTCGAGGCGGAGGTACTGACAGAGCTGTCGAACGCCTGCCGGGACCGCGAGCGGCTGCGCTTCGCGTACGAGGACCACACGGGGGCCGCCAGCCGCCGCATCGTCGAGCCGCACCGGCTCGTCTTCACCGAGCGCCGCTGGTATTTGGTGGCCTGGGACGTGGACCGCGAGGACTGGCGCACCTTCCGCGTCGACCGGATCACCCCCACCCCGCCGCACGGCCCCCGGTTCGAGCCCCGGCAGCCCCCGGCGGAGGACCTGGCGGCCTATGTGGCCCAGGGGGTGTCGACGCGGGCGTACTCGGCCCGGGCCACCGTGCTGCTGCGGGCGCCGCTCGCCGAGGCCGCCGAGCGCGTATCGCCCTCGTCCGGCGTGCTGGAGGCCGTCGACGAGCACACCTGCCGGCTGCGGACCGGCGCCATGAGCCTGGAGAGCCTCGCCTTCCACGTCGTGCTGCTGGGCTTCGACTTCGAGGTGATCGAGCCGGTCGAACTGGTCGACGCCCTACGGGAGATGGCGGAGCGGCTCGGCCGGGCCGTGGCGGCGAGTGAGGGCGCTGCCCGGCAGGTGTAAGGGCGGCGGACCGGGGCACCCGGAGAACCGGAGGTACGAACTATGGTTCCCATCCTGTTGGTTCTGCTGCTCGCACTCCTCCTGTTCGGCGCCGTCGTCGTGTCGGTGTGCCGTCTCTTACGGCTGCGCACCTCTTTACGGCTGCGCACCCCCCTACGGCTGCGCGCCCCTCTTACGGCTGCGCCTCGTCTTCCCACTCCTTGACCTTGGCCTCCCGCCCCGGAGGGCTCTCCTTCTCCGCGGCGATCGCCGGGTGGTGGAGGTCGAAGGCGGGCGACTCCGAACGGATGCGCGGCATCGTCACGAAGTTGTGCCGGGGCGGCGGGCAGGCCGTGGCCCACTCCAGCGAACGGCCGAACCCCCAGGGGTCGTCCACCTCGACCTTCGTGCCGTACCGCGCCGTCTTCCAGACGTTGTAGAGGAACGGCAGCGTCGACATCCCCAGCAGGAACGCGCCCATCGTGGAGACGGTGTTCAGCACGGTGAAGCCGTCGGCCGCCAGATAGTCGGGGATGCGCCGCGGCATGCCCTCCGCGCCCAGCCAGTGCTGAACCAGGAACGTGGTGTGGAAGCCGATGAACAGCGTCCAGAACTGGATCTTCCCCAGCCGCTCGTCCAGCATCTTCCCGGTGAACTTGGGCCACCAGAAGAAGAAGCCGGCGAACATCGCGAAGACCACCGTGCCGAAGACGACGTAGTGGAAGTGGGCCACCACGAAATACGTGTCGGTGACATGGAAGTCCAGCGGCGGGGACGCCAGGATCACCCCGGTCAGCCCGCCGAGCAGGAAGGTGACCAGAAAGCCGACGGACCACAGCATCGGGGTCTCGAACGACAGCGAGCCCCGCATCATCGTCCCGATCCAGTTGAAGAACTTCACCCCGGTGGGCACCGCGATCAGGAACGTCATCAGTGAGAAGAACGGCAGCAGCACCGCGCCCGTGGCGAACATGTGGTGCGCCCACACCACCACCGACAGCCCGGTGATCGCCATCGTGGCGCCGATCAGCATCACATAGCCGAAGATCGGCTTGCGGGAGAAGACCGGCAGGATCTCGGTGACGATGCCGAAGAACGGCAGCGCGATGATGTAGACCTCGGGGTGGCCGAAGAACCAGAACAGGTGCTGCCACAGCAGCGGCCCGCCGAACTCGGGGGCGAACACCATCGAGCCGAACCGCCGGTCGGCCTCCAGGCACAGCAGCGCGGCCGCCAGCACCGGGAACGCCAGCAGCACCAGGATCGAGGTGAAGAGCACGTTCCAGGTGAACACCGGCATCCGGAACATCGTCATACCGGGCGCGCGCATCGCGATGATGGTGGTGAGGAAGTTGACCGAGCCGAGGATCGTGCCGAAGCCGGAGAGCGCCAGCCCCATGATCCACAGATCCGCGCCGATGCCCGGTGAGCGCTCCATGCTGTTGAGCGGCGCGTAGGCGGTCCAGCCGAAGTCGGCGGGCCCGGTCGGCGTCAGCAGACTGCCGATCACCATCAGCCCGCCGAACAGGAACAGCCAGTACGAGAGCATGTTCAGCCGGGGGAACGCCACATCGGGCGAGCCGATCTGCAACGGCATGATCTCGTTGGCGAAGCCCGCGAAGGTGGGTGTGGCGAACAGCAGCAGCATGATCGTGCCATGCATCGTGAACGCCTGGTTGAACTCGGTGTTCGTCATCAGCTGGAGGCCCGGCCGGGCCAGCTCCGCGCGCATCAGCAGGGCCAGGACGCCGGCCAGCAGGAAGAAGACGAACGATGTGATCAGATAGAGGTGGCCGATCTTCTTGTGGTCGGTGGTGGTCAGCCAGTCGACCACGATCCGGCCCGGCGACCGGCCCGGTTCGGAATCGATGACCGCCGTGGCCGTCTGCGTCCCCATCCACTGCCCCCTTGGCACTCTGTCGTCCCGGCTCGATGAATCGCACGCTCCCGGCTCCTGGGCACCAGCCATGATGCTCGCCCCACCACCCGGTTCGCGAGAGGGCGTGCCGGGGCGCTCCGCTCCGGTTCCGGGCCGCGGGGCACGACCTAGTGCCGGGGCAGCAGGGGCCCGAGCGGCCCCAGATCGATCTGGAGGTCGTCCGGCTCCAGCCCGTAGCGGTCGCACAGCTCGGCCATCCGGTCCGCCAGCAGCATCAGCGTCATGCCGATCCGCTCCTCCTGATCCTCCGTCAGGTCGCCCCGGTCCACGCGCCGCAGCGCCTGCCGCTCCATGAGCTGGCGCAGCAGCTCCACCAGCGTCAGCACCAGGCGCATCAGCTCGCGCTCGACGGTGTCCTTCTCCAGCTCCAGCCGGGCGCGGGTGGGTGTGGGGGTGGTG
>NZ_JBPQTV010000226.1:0-10381 GCF_051386515.1 Streptomyces sp. URMC 123
GGCCGGACCGTGCCTGCTTGCGCGCACCGCGCTGCGCGGTCGTCGGTCCGGCCACCTTCCAGCCTCCTCACGCGCCCCGCGCTCCCCCGGGGCGCCGGTCGTCCGTCCGTCCCGCCCCCGCACGCCGACGCTACGTGCCGAGCGCGCGCTAGGCGGCCCGACGCGCGGCGATCGCCTCGTACACCATGCCGACGAGCAGCTCGTCGGCGTCCCGGCGGCCGAACTCCGCGGCGCGGCGGGACATCTCGTACAGCCGGTGCGGGTCGGAGAGCACCGGGAGCACCTGGCTCTGCACCCAGTCCGGGGTGAGTTCGGCGTCGTCGACCAGCAGGCCGCCGCCCGCCTTGACCACCGGCTGGGCGTTGAGCCGCTGTTCGCCGTTGCCGATGGGCAGCGGGACGTACGCGGCGGGCAGCCCGACGGCGGACAGCTCGGCCACCGTCATGGCGCCGGCGCGGCACAGCATCATGTCGGCGGCGGCGTACGCCAGATCCATCCGGTCCACGTAGGGAACCGGGATGTACGGCGGCATGCCGGGCATGTTGTCGACCTGCGGCAGCTCGTTCTTGGGGCCGACCGCGTGCAGGATCTGCACCCCGGAGCGCTGGAGCAGCGGGGCGACGGTCTGGACCACCTCGTTGAGCCGCCGGGCGCCCTGGGAGCCGCCGGAGACCAGCAGCGTGGGCAGGTTGGGGTCGAGCCCGAACGCGGCCCGCGCCTCGGGCCGGACGGCCGCCCGGTCCAGGGTGGCGATGGTGCGGCGCAGCGGGATGCCGACATAGCGGGCGTGCCGCAGCTTGCTGTCGGGGGTGGAGACCGCGACATGGCGGGTGTAGCGGGAGCCGATCTTGTTGGCCAGGCCGGGGCGGGCGTTGGCCTCGTGGACCACGATAGGCACCCCGAGGCGCTTGGCCGCGAGATAGCCGGGCAGGGCGACATAGCCGCCGAAGCCGACCACGCAGGCCGCCTTGGTGCGCTCCAGGATCTGCTCGGCGGCCTTGATGGTGCCGCGCAGCCGCCCGGGGACGGTGATCAGCTCCGGGGTGGGCTTGCGGGGCAGCGGCACGGCCGGGATGAGTCCCAGCTCATAGCCGCGCTCCGGCACGAGCCGGGTCTCCAGGCCACGTTCCGTGCCGAGGGCCGTGATCCCCACGGTCGGGTCCTGCCTGCGCAGGGCGTCCGCGAGGGCGAGCGCGGGCTCGATGTGGCCGGCGGTCCCCCCACCGGCGAGTACGACATGCACCGAAATTCACCGCTCTCCGGACGGTCGCTTCTTGACGCGCCGTCTCATCGTCTTCCATCTCACCCCAGCCAGCCTCTTTCTTATAGCAGGCTGCCGCATGGCCAGCGCCGCCCGGGCTGCGGGCTCGGCTCGCGCGAAGGCGATCAAGAGCCCGATGGCGAACATGGTCGGCAGCAGGGCGGAGCCCCCGTAGGAGAACAGCGGGAGGGGGACACCGGCGATCGGCAGCAGACCGAGCACCGCACCGATGTTGACCACGGCCTGGGCCGTGATCCAGGTGGTCACTCCTCCCGCGGCGTACCTGACGAAGGGGTCCTCCGTGCGTCCGGCCACGCGGATACCCGCATAGCCTAGAGCCGCGAAGAGGGCGAGCACCGACAGCGTCCCCGCCAGACCGAGCTCCTCACCGGTCACCGCGAAGATGAAGTCCGTGTGCGGTTCGGGGAGTTGCCCCCATTTTTCCACACTGGCACCGATTCCGGAACCGAACCATCCGCCGGACGCCAGGGCGTAGATGCCGTGCACCGCCTGCCAGCACTGGTCGTTCGGGCCGGGGTCGGTGGCGCCGATGCAGTCCAGCCGGGCCATGCGGTTGGGGCTGGTCTTGATGAGCAGGAAGCCCAGCAGCCCGGCGACGCCGAGCACCCCGGCGAAGAGCCGGGTGGGGGCGCCGGCCAGCCACAGCAGCCCGAAGAGCACGGCCGTGAGGATGATGGCGGTGCCCATGTCGCCGCCGAGCATGATCAGGCCGAGCAGCACGAAGGCCACCGGCACCAGCGGGACCAGCAGGTGCTTCCACTGGGTCAGCAGCCGCTTGTCCTGTTTGCGGGCGAGCAGGTCCGCGCCCCAGAGCACCAGCGCCAGCTTGCCGAACTCGCTGGGCTGGAGCTGGAAGGGGCCGCCGACGTAGAGCCAGTTGGTGTTGCCGTTGACGGAATGCCCTATCCCCGGCACCTGCACCAGGACCATCAGGAACACCGAGCCGGCCAGCAGCGGATAGGCGAGCAGGCGGTGCAGCCGCACCGGGGTCCGGGAGGCGATCAGCAGCAGGACGGTGCCGAGGACGGCGGCCACGAACTGCTTGCGGAAGAAGTAGGAGCCGGGCAGGCCGGACTGGATGGCCTGGATCATCGAGGCGGAGAAGACCATCACCAGGCCGAGCACGGTCAGCAGCAGGCTGCCGCCCAGGATCAGGTAGTACGCGGTCAGCGGGCGGTCCCAGGCCCGCCTGAGCCGCTCCAGGAGCCGCCGGGGGGAGGGCGGGCCGCCGGTGCGCCGCGGGCGCGGGGAGCGGCGGACCTTGCCGACGGTGCGCGGGCGGGGCCGCTGGGCCTTGGCCTGGGCCTTGCCGGCGCCGCCGCCCGTCCCGCCGGTCCCGCCCCGGCCGGCGGACGCCTTCCCGGCCCGCTGGACCTTGGCCTGCTGGGCCTTGGCCTGGGCCTTGGCGGGCGCGGCCTTGGCCTGGGCCTTGGCGGGCGCGGCCTTGGCCGGCGCCGGGTTGCGCGACGACGCCGGTTTCGCCGGTCGGGCCGTCATTCTCGTCCCCTCCTGGTGCGTGCGCCGTCTCCCGGGCCGGAAGGCGCGTCGGCGTCCCTGGGAAGCGGCGGGGGCGCGACGCTAACGGTCCTCTTCGGCCAGTTCGCGTACCGCGGCGGCGAAGGCGTCGCCGCGCTGGTTGTAGTTGACGAACATGTCCATCGAGGCACAGGCCGGGGCCAGCAGCACGGTGTCCCCCGGCCGGGCCAGCCGCGCCGCTTCCCGGACGGCCTCGGACATCGCCCCAGTGTCGGTCCGGTCGAGGTCCACGACCGGCACATCGGGGGCGTGTCGCGCCAGGGCTTCGCGGATCAGGTGCCGCTCGGCGCCGATGAGGACGGCGCCGCGCAGCCGCCGCGCGGCCCCGGCGACCAGGTCGTCGAAGGTGGCGCCCTTGGCCAGGCCGCCGGCGATCCACACGATGTGCTCGTAGGCGGCCAGGGACGCCTCGGTGGCGTGGGTGTTGGTGGCCTTGGAGTCGTCGACGTAGCCGACGCCGTCGATGTCCGCGATGTGCTCGATGCGGTGCGGATCGGGCCGGAAGGCGCGCAGGCCGTCGCGGACGGCCGCCGGCTCCACTCCGAAGGCGCGGGCCAGGGCGGCCGCGGCGAGGGCGTTGGCGACGGTGTGCGGGGCGGGCTGCCCGGTCCCCGGCGCGATGTCCGTGAGCTCCGCGAGCTCCTGGGCGTTCTTGTGCCGGTGCTCGACGAACGCGCGGTCCACGAGGATGTCCTCGACGACCCCCAGTTGGGAGGGGGCCGGGGTGCCGAGGGTGAAGCCGATGGCGCGGCAGCCCTCCTCGACGTCGGCGCCGCGCACCAGTTCCTCGGTGGCCGGGTCGGCGGTGTTGTACACGCAGGCGACCCGGTTGCCCTCGTAGATCCGGCCCTTGTCGGCGGCGTAGGCGGCCAGGGAGCCGTGCCAGTCGAGGTGGTCGGGGGCGAGGTTGAGGACGGCGGCCGAGTGCGGGCGCACGCTCGGCGACCAGTGCAGCTGGTAGCTGGAGAGCTCGACGGCGAGCACGTCGTACGGGCGGTCCGCGAGGACCGCCTCCAGGATCGGGGTGCCGATGTTGCCGACGGCGGCCGTGCGCAGCCCGGCCGCGGTCAGGATGGCGGCGAGCATCCGCACGGTGGTGGTCTTGCCGTTGGTGCCGGTCACCGCGAGCCAGGGGGCCGCGTCGGGGCCGCGCAGCCGCCAGGCGAGCTCCACGTCGCAGTAGACCTCGACGCCGGCGGCGGCCGCGGCCGCGAAGAGCGGGCTGTCGGGGCGCCAGCCGGGCGAGGTGACGACCAGTTCGGTGCCCTCGGGGAGGGTGTCGCCGTCGCCGAGGCGGACGGTGACGCCCTGGGGTTCGAGCTCGGCGGCCCGCGCGCGCTGGGCCTGACCCTCGCCGCCGTCGACGACGGTGACGTGGGCGCCGCGGCCGGCCAGGGCGCGGGCGGCGCTGACGCCGCTCACGCCGAGGCCGGCGACGGTGACGCGCCGGCCCTCGTACGACTCCGGGGTCATTTCTCGGCCGCCCAGCCCGCGTAGAAGAGGCCGAGGCCGACGATCACGCACATGCCCTGGATGATCCAGAAGCGGACCACGACCAGGACTTCGCTCCAGCCCTTCAGTTCGAAGTGGTGCTGGAGGGGCGCCATCCGGAAGACCCGCTTCCCGGTGAGCCGGAAGGAGCCGACCTGGATCACGACCGACATGGTGATCAGCACGAACAGGCCGCCGAGCAGCGCCAGCAGCAGCTCCGTGCGGGAGCAGATGGCCAGGCCCGCGAGCGCGCCGCCGAGGGCGAGCGAGCCGGTGTCGCCCATGAAGATCTTGGCGGGCGAGGTGTTCCACCACAGGAAGCCGAAGCAGGCGCCCATCAGGGCGGAGGCGACCACGGCGAGGTCGAGCGGGTCGCGGACCTCGTAACAGCCGGGGCCGGCGGTCAGCGGGTTGGCGCAGGACTCCTGGAACTGCCAGACGCCGATGAAGGTGTAGGCGCCGAAGACCATCACGGAGGCGCCGGTGGCCAGGCCGTCGAGGCCGTCGGTGAGGTTCACGCCGTTCGACATCGCGAGGATCATGAACAGCGCCCAGATCACGAAGATCACCGGGCCGACCGACCAGCCGAAGTCCTGGGTGAAGGAGAGCTTGTCGGAGGCCGGGGTCTGGCCCCGGGAGTCGGCGAAGTTCAGCGACAGGACCGCGAACGCGATGCCGACGATGAGCTGGCCGGCCATCTTGGCCTTGGCCCGCAGGCCCAGGCTCCGCTGCTTGACGATCTTGATGTAGTCGTCCAGGAAGCCCACCAGGCCCATGCCCGCGAACAGGAACAGCACCAGGATGCCGGAGAACGACGGATCGCTGCTGGTGATGACCTTGGTGAGGGCGTAGGCGATCAGCGTGGCCAGGATGAACGCGATGCCGCCCATCGTGGGCGTGCCGCGCTTGCTGTGGTGGTCGCGCGGGCCGTCGTCGCGGATGTACTGACCGTAGCCCTTGCGGGCCAGCAGCTTGATCAGCAGCGGGGTGCCGACCAGGGTCAGGAACAGCCCGATGACTCCGGAGAAGAGGATCTGTTTCATCCCGTTCATCGGGTGGCGACCTCACCCTCGCCGTCGAGCAGCGCCTGCGCGACCCGCTCCAGGCCCTCGGCCCGGGAAGCCTTCACCAGGACCACGTCCCCCGGACGCAGCTCTCTGCGCAACAAGTCGATCGCCGCCTGCGCGTCGGACACGTGCACCGACTCCTCACCCCACGAACCCTCGTTCTTGGCACCCATGTCGAGCCAGGCGGCCTCCCGGCCGCCGACCGCCACGAGCTTGCTGACGTTGAGCCGGACGGCCAGCCGTCCGACCGCGTCGTGCTCGGCGAGTGACTCCTCGCCCAGCTCGGCCATCCGGCCGAGGACCGCCCACGTGCGCCCCCCTCGTGCCCGCGAGGCTTCTCCCATCGCGACGAGCGCGCGCAGAGCGGCTCGCGTGGAGTCGGGGTTCGCGTTGTAGGCGTCGTTGACGACCGTCACGCCGTCCGAGCGCTCGGTGACCTCCATCCGCCAGCGGGAGAGCTGTCCCGCCTCGGAGAGCGCGGTGGCGATCTCGTCGACGGACATGCCCGTCTCATGGGCGACGGCGGCCGCGGCGAGCGCGTTCGACACGTGGTGCTCACCGTACAGCCGCAGCGTCACGGCCCCGCACCCGGTGGGTGTGCGAAGGGTGAAGGAGGGCTGCCCGGTGGCGGTGAGCCGGACGTCCTCGGCGCGGATGTCGGCCTCCTCGGACTCGCCGAAGAACACCGTACGGGCGCGGGTGCGCTTCTCCATCGCACGGACGTACGGGTCGTCGGCGTTGAGGACCGCGATCCCGTCGGCGGGCAGCGTCTCCACCAACTCGCCCTTGGCCAGGGCGATCCGCTCCCGGCCGCCGAACTCGCCGATGTGGGCGGTGCCCACGTTGAGCACCACGCCGATGGTCGGCGGGGTCAGCTCGGTCAGATAGCGGATGTGGCCGACGCCGCGGGCGCCCATCTCCAGCACCAGGTGCCGGGTGCCCTCGTCGGCGCGCAGGGCGGTGAGCGGCAGGCCGATCTCGTTGTTGAACGAGCCGGGCGGCCACACGGTCGGGCCGCGGCGCTCCAGCAGCTGGGCGATCAGGTCCTTGGTGCTGGTCTTGCCGGCCGAGCCGGTGAGCGCGACGACGGTGGCGCCCAGGCGCTCGACGACGGCGCGCGCCAGCGCGCCGAGCGCGGCGACGACGTCGTCGACGACGATGGCGGGGACGCCCACGGGGCGGGCGGCGAGCACGGCGACGGCGCCGGCGGCGACGGCCTGCCGCGCGTAGTCGTGGCCGTCGGCCCGCTCGCCCGCGAAGGCGGCGAACAGGCCGCCGGGGCGGACCTCGCGGGAGTCGATGACCACGGGGCCGGTGACCCGCTGCCCGGGGTCCGGTATGTCGTGCGCCCGGCCCGAGACGATCTCGGTGATCTCGGCGAGGGACAGGGGGATCATCGCGTGCCCTCGCTCTCGGCGCCGGGGGTGTCCTGGGTGCGGCGCGCGGCGCGCTCGATGGCCTCGCGCAGCACCTCGCGGTCGTCGAACGGCCGGATCACTCCGGCGATGTCCTGGCCCTGCTCGTGGCCCTTGCCGGCCACCAGCACGGTGTCACCGGGGCGGGCGCGGGCGACGGCCGCGGCGATGGCGGCGGCCCGGTCCTCCTCGATGAGGACGGTGCCGCGCTCGTGCGCCGGCACCTCGGCGGCGCCGGCGAGCATCGCCGCGAGGATGGCGAGCGGGTCCTCCGAGCGCGGGTTGTCGGAGGTGAGCACGGCCGTGTCGGCCAGGCGCGCCAGCGCCGCGCCCATCGGGCCGCGCTTCTGCCGGTCGCGGTCGCCGCCGCAGCCGAGCACGGCGTGCAGCCGGCCCTCGGTGACCTTGCGCAGGGCGCGCAGGACCGATTCGACGGCATCCGTCTTGTGGGCGTAGTCGACCACCGCGAGATACGGCTGGCCGACGTCCACGCGCTCCAGCCGGCCCGGGACGCCCGGGACGGACCCCACGCCCTCGGCGGCGGTGCGCGGGTCGATCCCGGCGACGACCAGGGCGGTGATGGCGGCGAGCGCGTTGGCGACGTTGAAGGGGCCGGGGATGGGCGCGCGGGCGGCGACCCTCTCGCCGCCGGGCCCGTGCACGGTGAAGGTCGAGCCGTGGGCGCCGACCTCCACGTCCGAGGCGCGCCAGTCGGCGTCCGGGTGGCCCTCGGCGGAGAAGGTGACGACGGGGACCTCGGAGATCCCCACCAGCCGCCGGCCGTACTCGTCGTCGAGGTTGACCACGCCGGCGCGGGCGCGGGCCTTGGTGAAGAGCTGGGCCTTGGCCAGGAAGTAGTCCTCCATGCCGGAGTGGAACTCCATGTGCTCCGGGCTGAGGTTGTTGAACACGGCCACGTCGAAGACGGTGCCGTCGACCCGGCCGAGGACCAGGGCGTGGCTGGAGACCTCCATGGCGACCGAGCGGACGCCGCGCTCGCGCATCACCGCGAAGAGCGCCTGCAGGTCGGTGGCCTCGGGGGTGGTCCGCTCGGACTTCAGCCGCTGGTCCCCGATCCGGGACTCGACGGTGCCGATGAGGCCGGTGAGCGCGCCGGGGCCACCGGCCGCGCGCAGTCCGCCCTCGATCAGATAGGCCGTGGTGGTCTTGCCGGAGGTGCCCGTGATGCCGATCCGGAGCAGGTCGCGGCCCGGCTCGCCGTAGATCGTGGCGGCCAGGGCGCCCATGTGCTCCCGGGGGTCGGCCACGACGAGCACCGGCAGCCCGGTGGCCGCGGCGCGGTCCCGGCCGCTGGGGTCGGTCAGCACGGCGACGGCGCCGAGCCGGGCGGCCTGGGCGACGAAGTCGGCTCCGTGGACGCGCTCGCCCGGTCGGGCGATGTAGAGGTCGCCCGGGCGCACGGCCCGCGAGTCATGGGTCACCCCGGTGACGTCGACCTGCGCCGGTGGCGCCGCGATGCCCAGCTGATCGGCCAGCTCCGCGAGGGGGGTGGGGCGGACCTGGTCTGGGCGGGGCGCTCCCGGGTACGTGCCGGGAGCGTCCGGGCGAGTGGTGTGGGACTGATCAGCGTGTGGCACGGCGGTGAGCGTACCGGGCGCACGCTGTCCGCCGGGAATCGAGGGGCGTGTGGCCCTCCGGTTCCCGGGACGGGGCGTGATCGTCGTCACGCGCGCGCCTCCGCTCAGGGGTCGAAGGTCACCGGCAGCCGGGCGGGCTCGGCACCGGTCGGCGGGACCTTGAGGGTCTTGAGGGCGAACTCCATCACCTGCTTGTGGATCGGGCCGCACACCTGGCCGCCGTAGTAGCTGCCCCGGGTGGGGTTCTGGACGGCGCAGTAGACGGTGACGCGGGGGGCGTCGGCCGGGGCGAAGCCCGCGAAGGAGGCGGTGTAGCCGTGGTAGCGGCCGGTTTCCGGGTCGACGCGGTTGGAGGTGCCGGTCTTGCCCGCGACGCGGTAGCCCGGGATGCGGGCCTTGGCGCCGGTGCCCTCGCGGTCGTCGACGACCGATTCGAGCATGGTGGCGAGCGTCCGCGCGGTCTTCTCGCTCACCACCCGGGTCCGCTTCGGCTCGGGGGCGGGGGTGAAGTTCCCGTCCGGGCCGCGGACGCCGCGGACCAGACGGGGCGCGACGCGCTCGCCGCCGTTGGCGATGGTCGAGTACACGGACGCGGCCTGGACGGCGTTGAGGGACAGGCCCTGGCCGAAGGGGATCGTGTACTGCTGGGAGGCGCTCCAGGTCTTGGGATCGGCCAGGATGCCGGGGGTCTCGCCGGGGAAGCCGAGGCCGGTCGGGGAGCCGACGCCGAAGGCGCGCAGATAGCGGTGGAGCACCTGGTTGGCCTGCTGCTGGTTGGCGCCCAGCTGTTCGACGGAGAGGATCGTGCCGATGTTGCTGGACTTGGCGAGCACGCCGTTGAGCGTCAGGTACCAGGTCGGGTGGTCGATGTCGTCGGCGAACAGCCGGTCGGCGCGGTGCAGCCGGTTG
Source organism: Streptomyces sp. URMC 123 (assembly GCF_051386515.1). Classification (NCBI taxonomy): domain Bacteria; kingdom Bacillati; phylum Actinomycetota; class Actinomycetes; order Kitasatosporales; family Streptomycetaceae; genus Streptomyces; species Streptomyces sp. URMC 123. Next base: position 9,299 of record NZ_JBPQTV010000226.1, read on the forward strand.
GGGACCGTGACATGCGTGTCGGGCGTGGCGGCGCCCTCCTCCAGGACCGCCGCCATGGACATCACCTTGGCCGTGCTGCCGGGCTCGTACGCGTCCTGGAGGGCCGGGTTGCCGAGGTCGGAGCCGTTGGCCCTGGAGATGTCGTTCGGGTCGAAGCCGGGGGCGTTGGCCAGGGCCAGGATCTCGCCGGTGCGGGTGTCCTGGACGACGACGTAGCCGCGGTCGGCCCCGGACTTGCGGACCTGGTCGGTGATGGCCTTCTGGGCGGCCCACTGGATGTCCCGGTCGATGGTCAGCTCGACGTCGGAGCCGGGGACGGCGGGCTGCTCGCGGGTGTCGGCCGTGGGCACCTGGCGGCCGCCGGACTGGGCGTAGGTGATCTTGCCGTCCTTGCCGGCGAGCCGCTTGTCGAGCTGGGCCTCCAGCCCGCCGCCGCCCCGGCCCTCGGCGTTGACGAAGCCGAGCAGGCCGGCGGCCAGCTCCTTGTTCGGGTAGACCCGCTTGCTGTGCGGCTCCTGGTTGATCCCGGCGAGCACATTGGCGCCCTGCCCCTTGCTCTCCTTGGCGGCCAGCTCGCTCTTCAGCTGCTTGACGCGCTTCCAGACCTGGGGGGACTGGCGGCTGGCGAGCAGGGCGTAGCGGGAGCCGGGCACGGAGAGCTTCTTCGCCAGCTCCGCCTCGTCCGCGCCGAGGACGGGGGCGAGGAGGGCGGCCGCCCGGCGCGGGGCGTCGGGGACCTTGCTGCGCTCGGGGGTGAGCAGCAGGGGGTCGCCGGTGATGTCGTACGCGTCGACGGTGGTGGCCAGCGCGATGCCCCGGCGGTCGGTGATCTCCCCGCGGGCGGCGGCGAGGGGGTGGGTCACATAGCGGTTGACGTCGGCCTTGGAGGCGTAGGCGGCGGCGTCGACCGCCTGCACCTGGAGCAGCCGGGCGACGAACACCAGCATGACGAGGGTGAGCCCGGCGCTCACCAGCCGCAGCCGGGGGCGCGGGTCGCCGAGCTTGAGCGTGGAGGGGCGGCCGGCGCGCGGGGGCCGCGCGGGGCGTGCGGTACGCGCCGGGGGGCGCAGGCCCGTACGGGTC